>CAYMTC010000289.1:0-3077 GCA_964393265.1 uncultured Thermoleophilia bacterium | reverse complement strand
AGATAATGAGCGGTGACTGGAGTTCAGACGTGTGCTCTTCCGATCTGTTCCTGACCCGCACGGTGAACAAAGGCGTCATCACGCCGCAGGACGTCATCGACTACGCCATCACCGGTCCCAACGCACGGGCCAGCGGCGTGGCGCACGACCTGCGCCGCACGCGGCCGTACTCCGTGTACCCGGAGCTGGACTTCGACGTGTGTCTTGGCGAGCACGGGGACGTGTTCGACCGCTACAAGGTGCGCGTCGACGAGATCTTGCAGTCGCAGCGCATCATCCTGCAGTGCCTCGACATGATGCCCAAGGGCAGGGTGCAGTCAGGCACCTTGCGGCCGCCCTACATCATCACGCCCCCTCCCGGATCGGCGTACACGTCGCAGGAGAACCCGCGCGGCGAGTACGGCACCTACATCGTCAGCGACGGGTCGCGCTACCCGTACCGTCTCAAGTACCGCGACCCCTGCTTCGTCAACCTCCAGATCTTCCCGAAGATCATGCGCGGCAACAAGATCGCCGACGCGGTGGCCATCAGCGGCAGCATGGACCTGGTGCTGGGAGGCATAGACCGGTAGATGGAGATCTTCCTGGACATCCTTCGTGGCTTGGCGGCAGTCGTCGTCGCCTACATGGTGGTGTTCGTCGCGGCGCTCGTGAACATAGTCTTCGAGCGCCGCGCTCTCGCCATCATGCAGGACCGTCTGGGCCCTAACCGCACCGGGCCACAAGGCATCTTCCAGAGCGTCGCCGACGCCTTCAAGATGCTGGGCAAAGAGGACTTCGTGCCCGCGGGCGCCGACAAGATGCTGTTCACCGTGGCCCCCATCATGGTCATGATCGGCGCGGTGGCGGTGCAGCTGGTCGTGCCCTACACCAAGGGCTGGACCAGCCAAGACCTGGACATCGGCATCATCTACATCGTGGCGGTCACCAGCTTCACCGTGCTGGCCATCCTCATGGGAGGCTGGGCCAGCCACAACAAGTACTCGCTCGTCGGCGCTCTGCGCTCGGCCGCGCAGATGGTCAGCTACGAGGTGCCCATGGTGCTCTCGCTGCTGTGTGTCGCGATGGTCGTCGGCTCGCTCAGCCTCAACGATGTGGTGGCGTTCCAAGGTGGCTATCGCTGGGGCTTCTTCCTCATGCCCACCACGTTCCTCATCTTCTGGATCTCGTCCATCGCCGAGCTCAATCGCGGGCCCTTCGACCTCCCCGAGGCCGAGTCAGAGTTGGTGGCCGGCTACGGCACCGAGTACTCGGGCATGCGGTTCGGCATGTTCTTCCTGAACGAATACGCGGGGCTCACTATCATGAGCATGGTCGTGGTCACCCTGTTCTTCGGCGGCTGGGAAGGGCCCGGAGTCGACCTTCTCAAGCCGTGGGGCGTCTCTGTCTTAGGCTTCTTCTGGTTCTTGCTCAAGACCTACATCCTCGTCTTCGTCCTTGTGTGGGTCCGCCTCAGCATCCCCCGGCTGCAGGTGGATCAACTCATGGGTTTTGCCTGGAAGTTCCTCATCCCACTGTGCCTGGTGAACATCATCGTCACCGCCGCTATCGTCTTGTGGGCGCCGGCATGGAAGTGGGTCATGGCTGCGGTGAGCTGGGTGGTCTTCTTGGGTGTCATCGCCCTCTTCGACCCCATCCTGCGCTGGCGTCTCAAGCGACAGCGCGCCGCGGCGCCGAAGCTGTCTGAGCGGGTGGTCTGAGTGCTCGGCATGCTCAAAGCCCTGCGCACCACCCTCAGCCATGCCCCGCGGCGGCCGTTCACCATCGAGTATCCGGAGGTGCGGGCCGAGCTGCCAGAGCGCAGTCGTGGCCTGTTCAAAGTGGTGGTCGATGTCACTACGAACGAGGCCCGCTGCCGGGCGTGCACGCTGTGCGAGACCAACTGCCCGGTGCAGGTCATCCGACTGGACTACCGCAGCAAGTACGACCTCCCGGTGGTGGATCAGGCACGCATCGCGCACGCCCGTATGGCGTCGCAGGGCGACCTCGACCTCACGCCACTTCCCGGGGTGATAGAAGGCTACTACGAGCACGGCACCGGCCTCGTCGCTCTCTTGCAGGACGTGCAGGAGCTCTACGGGTACTTGCCGCGTGCCGCCATCGACGAGGTCTCGCTCCACACCGGCATCTCGCTCTCGCAGATCTACGGGGTGGCCAGCTTCTACAACCAGTTCCGCCTGTCGCCCATCGGCAAGCACCTCATCTCGGTGTGCCACGGCACTGCCTGCCACGTGGCTGGCGCGTCGGCCATCACGTCGGCGCTGGAGGACGAGCTGGGCATCGACGCTGGGAAGACGACGTCAGACAGGGAGTTCACCCTCGGGTCCGTCGCCTGCATGGGCGCCTGCTCGCAGGCGCCGGTCATGCGCATCGACGACCAAACGTACGGCAATCTCACACCCGACAAGACGCGCAAGGTCATCCGCGAGCTCATGACGCAGTACGGGGCGCGCAAGGGATGAGGACATGACCACACCTTCGGCACAGAACGACATGTCAGGGCAGGAAGCCCGGAACGTCCGCGTCGAGGACACCGGCGACGGTAAGCGCCGCATCACCGTCTGCGCGGGCACCGCGTGTGTCTTCGCGGGCTCCATGAAGGTGTACGACGCGTTCGTCGAGGCGGTCCGCGAGCTGGGTGTCGAGGACCAGGTGGAGGTAGGCATCGTCGGTTGCCACGGGCTCTGTTCGCAGGGCCCCTTGGCGGTGGTCGCGGACGACGACACCTTCTACCCCAAGCTCAAGCCGGCCGACGCCAAGGCGGTCGTCGAGGAGCACCTCAAGAACGGCCGCCCCGTAGCGAGGCTCCTCTACAAGGATCCCACCACGGGCGAGCGCGTGCGCGACTGGCACGACATCGACTTCTACCGTCATCAGGAGCGCATCGCGCTCCGCAATGTCGGCGTCGTAGACCCCGAGTGCATCGATGCAGCTATCGCGCGCGGCGGCTACGACGCCGCGCGCATGGTGCTCACCGAGAAGACGCCCGACTGGGTCGTCGACGAGGTAGCGGACTCAGGTATCCGTGGCCGCGGCGGCGCCGGCTTCGCCACCGGCGTGAAGTGGAAGTTCGCCGC
>CAYMTC010000288.1:0-3091 GCA_964393265.1 uncultured Thermoleophilia bacterium | reverse complement strand
GAGAGGCACCGGCCCACCGATCGCGGGAGCTCCAGGCCACAGCCCGACACTGCCGCAGGCCAAGCGTGTCACCCTGGAGCTCCCAAGGACGACGTCCAAGCGACGTGGTAGTGGCTTGGCTCATGGATGGCGGGGGCCAGTCACGATGATCAAGTACATCGGCTCCAAGCGGCTGCTCGTGCCGCAGATACTGCAGGTGACGAAGCAGTTCAGCGGCGCCCGCAGTGTGCTCGACGTGTTCTCGGGCACCTCTCGTGTGGGGCACGGGCTCAAGCGAGCGGGGTACTTCGTCACCGCCAACGACCACAACTCCTACGCCTACGCACTGGCGCGCTGCTACATCCAGGCCGACCGCGACGAGGTCATCGCTGACGTGCAGAGGCTGCTACCTGAGCTGCAGCGGACTCACCCCAAGCCCGGGTACTTCACCGAGACGTTCTGTGAGAGGTCTCGTTTCTTCCACCCCAAGAACGGCGCCCTCATCGACGCGATCAGAGAGCGGATCGACACGCTCGACGTGGCGCCCGACGTCCGCTACGTCCTCCTGGTAGCTCTCATGGAGGCGGCCGACCGGGTGGACTCCACGACCGGCCTCCAGATGGCCTACCTCAAGTCGTGGGCACCGCGCGCCCTCAACGATCTGGAACTCAAGATGCCACACGTCTTACCGGGCGGCGGCCTGGCCTTGCAGATGGAGGCCGTCGCTGCCGCCGGCGATGTGCACGCCGATGTCGCCTACCTTGACCCTCCGTACAATCAGCACAGCTACCTGAGCAACTACCACATCTGGGAGACGCTCATCCGCTGGGACAAGCCGGAGGTCTACGGTGTCGCCTGCAAACGCCTCGACTGCCGCGACTACACCAGCCCCTTCAACTCGCGCCCGCGCGCCCTGACCGCTCTAGCAGAGGTGATCCGTGACACACGGGCTCCGCGGCTCGTGGTCTCCCTCAACGACGAGGGCTTCCTCACGCGCCAGGACATCGAGCCCATCCTCGCCGAACGGGGCTACGTGTCGCTACGACAGGTGGACTCGAAGCGCTACGTCGGCGCCCAGATAGGCATCCACAACGCTCAGGGTAAGAAGGTCGGCACGGTCGGCCGCCTCCGGAATCGAGAGTTCCTGTTCGCCGTCACCCCCGACGCCCGTGAACACGCTGCCCTCGAGAGACCAGGTGGCGAAGAGACGTGCACGGGCGATGGCCGTGCTGTAGAGGCACCGAGATGAGTGAGCGCGGCGGGCCTGGGAGAGAGAGCCGCGACCTGCGGCCGACGGGTCCCTCAGACCCGCCGCCTGCTCGTCACTTGGGCACCACGAGCTTGTGACCGTCGGCCTGCTGCACACTGACAGGCACACCGTAGGTCTCCTCCAGATTCTTCGCGGTGATGACCTCGGGACCGCCACAGGCGAGGATGTGCCCGCCCTTGAGCAGCATGAACCGGTCAGCGAAGCGCAGTGCAAGGGTCACGTCGTGCACTGCCATCAGCGCGGCGATGCCGCGCTCCTTGACCGCGTGCTTGACCGCGCGCATGACGTCCAGCTGGTTGCGCAAGTCGAGGTTGCTGGTGGGCTCGTCGAGGAGGAGCACGCGAGGTTCCTGGGCCAACGCTCGAGCCATGACGACCTTCTGCGCTTCGCCCCCGCTGAGCTCATCGAGATGACGGAGCGCGAACCGTTCCAGGTCCAGAGAGCGCATGATGCTCTCGACGACGTGCAGGTCGTGGTCGGTGACCGCCCAGGTGATGTGCGGCCGGCGGCCCATAAGGACGATGTCGAACACGGTGAGCCGCTCGCCTCCGTCGCCCCGTTGTGAGACGTACGCGACCCGGCGCGCCATCTCACGGCGACTGAGCTGAGCGCCATCTGTGTCGCCGACGATCACCGTACCGTGCTGCGGGTGCAGGATGCCGAGCAGACACTTGATGAGCGTGCTCTTGCCTGCCCCGTTGTTCCCCAGGATGGCGCACAGCTCCCCGCCCCGTAGATGAAGGTCGATGTCGGCCAGGACCGGGTGGTCGTTATACGAGAAGCAGACCTGAGATGCCTGGAGCATCACGACCTCCGCTTGACGGGCTGTCCGAGACCGTGGATGAGAAGGTAGATGAACAGCGGTGCGCCCATGAACGACGTGACCGCGCCGACGGGCAAGACGACGGGCGCGATGATGGTGCGGCTGAGCGTGTCGCCGATGAGCAGGAGGAGAGAGCCCGCCACCGCCGTGCTGGGGATGAGGTAGCGATAGTCGCTGCCGATGAGACGTCTCATGAGGTGTGGCGCGATGAGCCCGATGAAGGCGATGATGCCGAGGAAGGAGACGGCCACCGCCGTCATCAGCGAGGCCAGGAACATGCCTGCCAGGCGTGTGCGTTCCACGTTGACGCCCAGGCTGCGAGCGATGTCGTCGCCACTGGACAGCGCGTTGTAGTCCCACCGTTTCAGGACGAAGTACACGAACAGCGGCAGAGTGACGCAGGCCATGATGATGACGTCGCGCCACGAGGCGCGACCCATATCCCCGAACGTCCAGAAGACGATCGACGCCACCTGGATGTCCGTCGCGAAGTACTGCGCCATGACCGTCCCCGCTGAGAAGAGGAAGCCCATAGCCACGCCCGCCAGCACCATCGTCTCGGGAGTGATGCCGCGGAAGCGCGCCATGGCCACGATGGCAGAGCTGGCCACCAGCGCTCCGCCCAAGGCGGCCGCGGTGACCACGTACGGGCTCTGGATGGTCACCGCGTCTGCGCCGGCGCTGGCAGCCTGGACACTGCCCGCGCCAACGGTGAGGATGGCCACGGCCGCGCCGAACGCCGCCCCCTGCGACACGCCCAGTGTGTAGTCGGACGCCAGAGGGTTCTGCAGGACGTTCTGCATGACGCACCCGGCCAGAGCAAGACTCGTGCCGGCCACGATCGCCGCCACCACGCGGGGTAGCCGGATGTACAGCACGATCTGCGCCGCGCGCTCATCGCCCGCCCCGACCATGGCGCGCACGACGTCGCCCACCGACAGGCTGGCCGATCCCAGTGCCATCGCCAGGATGGCCATGGCCACCACACCCGCGACCAAGGCGGCGATGACGATGGCTTT
>CAYMTC010000287.1:0-3095 GCA_964393265.1 uncultured Thermoleophilia bacterium | reverse complement strand
AGCACCCCGGTGGCCGTGTACGCGTCCAGCAGGACCGCCGTGTTGTCCTTGCTCGCCTGCACATCGGGCTGGTCGAAGGGGTCTATGCCGAGAAGCGCGCCTGCAGCGGCTGTGCCCACCTCCCAGAGGAAGAACTGCTCGCCAAGTGACACGAAATCGCGAACGTCCATGGTCAGGACCGGATGACCGCTCGCCGCCAACTCCTCGACGGCTCTGTCGGGGGAGCCTTCGTGGACGTCCTCGTCGGCCGGACGCAAGTAGACGAAGAAGCGGTCGTCTCCGTAGACAGCTGCGCCAGCCAGCGGCTCCAGGTCGACAGGCAGCACGCCGCGCCCCTCCTTGCCGGTGCTCTCTGCGACCAACTGCTCGATCCAGGCTCCCAGCGGTGCCACGCTCCCGGGAGCCACCAACGTGAGCTTGTCGCGCCCTTCCTGCGCCATAGCTCCCAGAGCAGCCCCCAGCCATACGCCAGGGCTCGCCTCCTCGGGTACCTGAGCGCCGCAGACCGCGACAGCGCCCATGGCACTCTCGAGGAGAGGCGCGACGGGCACCCCGCACAGCGCCGCCGGCACGAGGCCGAAGTACGAGAGAGCTGAGTACCGCCCGCCTATGTCGGAGGGGTTCAGGAACACCGCCTGGAAGCCCTGGTCCAGCGCTTGCGCCTCCAGCGCAGTCCCTTTGTCTGTGACAGCTACGAAGTGCGTCCCTGCGCGCTCACCGTACCGCTCGCTGAGGCGGCGGTGGAAGTACGCGTGGAAGCTGGCTGTCTCGACCGTGCCGCCGGACTTGCTCGCGACCACGAACAGCGTGTGATCGAGGTCCAACTCCCGCTCGACGGCGAGCACTGCCTCTGGATCGGTGGAGTCGAGGACGCGCAGAGACGGCCAGCCGTCTACCGTCCCGTGGACGGCCTGGAGGACCTCGGGCGCCAGGCTGGAGCCACCCATACCCAGGAGCACGACGGCTGTGATCCCCGAGGAGCGCACCTCGTCAGCGAAGCCACGCAGTCTTGGCAGTCCGTCGCGCAGCAGCGGCGGCACGGTGAGCCACCCGAGGGAGCGCCCGATGACCGAGGTGTGGGACGCGTCGTCCTTCCACAGCGACGCGTCCCTCTCCCACAGCCGGCGCGCGAATCCGCGCTCGGCCAGCCGACGTACAGCCGCGCGGACCGCCTCGTCCAACGGCGCGGGCGCCTGCAAGTGGAGTGGCAACGGAACGTCCAAGAGCACCTCCTCGTGACAACGATGGCCTGGACGGCACCTTGTGCGCAGCGTCGCCCATGTACGATGGGGGCCGCGCTCCGGTGCGACGTGATGGACAGCTCGACTCCATCGGTCAGCAGCTAGTCGCTCGCGCCCTTGTCTACCCGTTCCCTCGACCCCGCACGCCTCTCCGAGCCTGCCGCCAGGCGTCGTCGCTGCTGCGACGCTCACCCTGCGTGCTTGACAAGGACGGCCTCGGCTCGCCGGCACACGTTGTCGACCGTGAACCCGAAGTGAGCCAGGAGTACCTCGCCGGCTGCCGAGGCCCCGAAGCCATCGAGACCGAGCACGTCGCCGTCGAGGCCGACCCAACGCTCCCAACCGAACGTACTCCCCGCCTCCACGGCCAGCCGGCCGCGCACCGCCGCCGGCAGTACCCCCTCACGGTAGGCAGTGCTCTGGCCGGCGAACACCGCCCAACTCCCCAGAGCCACGACGCGTGCACGGACACCCTGCGCTCTGAGGCGCTCATAGGCCCCCAGGACGAGATGCACCTCGCTGCCGGATGCGATGAGGATGATCTCGGGTAGTAGCCCCGGCTCCGGCAGAGCACCTGGGGCGCGGCGTACACTTCGCTCACCGCTCTCGGCAGCGTCCCACGACCAGTCCGCGAGCACGTAGCCGCCTCGCTCCAGGCCGCGCGCGGAGGCATATCTCTCCCGGTCGATGACGGGCAATTCCTGCCGCGAGAGGACCAGGGCTACCGGCCCCGCGTCGTGCCGCAGCGCGATGCGCCACGCCACGGCCGTCTCGTTGGCATCGGCAGGTCGAAGATCCAACCATCCCGGAGTGGAGCGCAGCATGGCCAGATGCTCTACGGGCTGGTGCGTAGGCCCGTCTTCGCCGAGGCCGATGCTGTCGTGCGTAAGCACGTGCACGACGGGCGCCTTGGTAAGCGCCGCCAGGCGGAGCGCCGGACGCATGTAGTCGCTGAAGACGAAGAACGTCGCCGCAAAGGGCCGCAGGCCGCCGTGTAGAGCGATCCCGTTGCAGGCCGCTGCCATGGCGTGCTCCCGCACCCCGAAGTGCACGTTGCGTCCCGCGCGGTCGTCGCGTGAGAAGACCCCTGCCCCGTCGATGAACGTCTTCGTGGACGGAGTGAGATCGGCCGACCCGCCGATGAGCTCGGGGAGACGGCCGGCGAGTGCGTTGATGACTCTGCCCCCTGCGCTCCGCGTGGCCATGCCGGTGGAGGACGGCGGGAACGACGGCAGTGCGGAGTCCCAGTCGCCGGGCAATGCGCGTCGCCAGATGCGGTACCACTCCTTGGCCAGGGCCGGCTCCTGGGCCGCCCACTGCGACAGCCGTCTCTGCCACTCGTCGTACGCTGCGGCTCCGCGCTCCACGGCCTTGCGCATGTGCCGCAGCACGTCGTCGGGGACCAGGAACGGTGGTTCCGCAGGCCAACGCAAGGCGACCTTGGCGGCTCGCAACTCCTCGGTCCCCAACGGCTCTCCGTGAGCCTTCGCCGTGTCTTGGCGATGCGGCGCTCCGTAGCCGATGTGCGTACGCACACAGAGAAGCGACGGACGGTCTGTGATCGACTTGGCGGCGGTGAGCGCTGCGTCGACCGTCGCCACGTCGTTCCCGTCGGCGACCCGCTGCGTGTGCCAGCCATACGACACGAAGCGTGCCGCGACATCTTCGCTGAATGCCAGGTCCGTGGGGCCATCGATGGAGACGTGGTTGTCATCGTAGAGCACGATGAGTCTGCCCAGACCCAGGTGACCCGCCAAGGACGCCGCCTCTGCTGTGACGCCCTCCATGAGGTCACCGTCCCCGGCGATGACGTACGTGAAGTGATCGACGGGACGATGCTCCCCGCAGTCGTAC
>CAYMTC010000286.1:0-3106 GCA_964393265.1 uncultured Thermoleophilia bacterium | reverse complement strand
TCTCTACGGCGCCGTCCGCTTCTATCAGGCCTGTCGCCAGGCCGGAGTAAGACCCATCGTGGGCGTGGAGCTCAACGTAGAGAGCGTGCTCCACGCCCGTCGTTCCAGGGCCTCCCGTACAGAGACGAACGTCCAGGCCCAGCATGCCGAGCGGCCGGAGGGTACGCAGGCGCCAGAGGGTACGCAGGCGCCGGCTAGTACGCAGGATCTGGAGAGCGCCGCGAGTACGGACAGCGGCGAGCCGTCGGTGCCGCCCAGCGTGCGCGTGGAGCGACCACACCAGGGCTACCATGGGCCGCTCCGTGGCCAAGCAGCGACGCCCGGCTGGCACCTGGTGCTCCTGGCCCAGGACTACGCGGGCTGGAGCAACCTCTGCCGCATCATCAGTGCTGCCCACCTGGAGCATCCCGATGAGCCGCCGTACGCACGCTGGCAGACGATCGCCCAGCACAGCGACCACCTCATAGCGCTATCGGCCTGCCGACGCGGCGAGCTAGGCGCAGCGACTCTCGCCGCGGTGCGCGCCAAGAGCGAGGGACGGCACGCCGACGCAGCCGCCGCCCGCCGGCGCGCCCGGCAGATCGCCACAGCCTTGGCCAAAGTCTTCGGCACGGCCGTGGACACACCCGGGCCGGCGCCCGGCGCCGCAAGACAGCCCCAGTCTCGTCCCAAGCGGCAACCACAGCCTAGCCGAGACCGGTTCTTCGTCGAGCTGCAACACGAGCTGCTACCGGACTCGGCAGACTACGTCCAAGAGCTCGCCGTCCTGGCGCACGAGCTACGCCTGCCCACCGTGGCCACCAACAACGTCCACTACGTCAAGCCCGAGGACGCGCCGCTGCACGACATCCTCGCCGCCGAGGCCGCCAACGTACCCCTGCCCAACCCTCTCGGCCGACGTAATGCCGAGCTGTACTTCAAGTCAGCAGGCCAAATGCGTCGCCTGTTCGCGGCTTACCCTCAGGCCATCGTCAACAGCGCCCGCATAGCCGCTCGCTGCAACCTCGATCTAGGTCTAGGCCAGCTCCTGTTCCCTGCCTATCCCCTACCGCCCGGCGAGACCGCCTACTCTCTCCTGTGCAAGAGGTGCTTCCGTGGCGCCGCAGAGCGCTACCGACCGGTCACACCACAGGTCACCGCCCGCCTCGAACACGAGCTCAAGGTCATCCAAGACGCAGGCTTCTCCGAGTACTTCCTCGCCGTGAGTGACATCGTCAGCTTCGCCCGCGACCGCAGCATCCCGTACTCTGGCCGCGGATCAGCCGGCAACTCCATCGTCAGCTACGTGCTGCACATCTGCGACGCCGACCCCATAGAGCACGACCTCCTCTTCGAGCGCTTCCTGAACCCCGCTCGCCGCGAGATGCCAGACGTGGACATCGACTTCTGCTCGGTGCGCCGCGAGGAGGTCATCGACTACATCTACCGGCGCTTCGGCCGCGACAAGGTCGCCATGGTGGCTACGGTGAACACGGCCCGAGCGCCCAGCGCGGTGCGTCTGGTGGCCAAGGCGTTCGGCTTCCGCCCAGAAGAAGTGGACCGGCTCTCCCGTAAGGTGCCGTGGGGCAGCGCGGCCAAGCTCACCGAGATGCTCGCCGAACGCCCCGAGCTTGCCGACCACGAGTTCCAGAGCTCCCACTACCGCCGGCTCGTCAGCCTCGCCGAGCGGCTCGCCGACCACCCACTTCATCTGGGCACGCACCTCGGCGGCTTCATCCTCTCGCGCGACCCGCTCACCGACCGCGTGCCCCTCCAGTGGGCCGCCAAAGGTGTGGTAGTCGCCCAGTTCGACAAGGACGACATAGAGACTCTGGGCCTGGTCAAGATGGACATCCTAGCGCTCAAGATGCACTCCGCCATCGCCGAGGCCGTACGCCGCATCAAGGAGCGCACCGGCGTCGACGTGAGTCCCTGGCAGCTGCCTAAAGACGACCCCAAGGTGTACAGGCTCATCCGCAGCGCCCGCACAGTAGGGCTGTTCCAGCTCGAGAGCTCCGGCCAACGCAACCTGGCCACCCGCCTCCAGCAACGCCATTTCAACGACATCATCGCGGCTATCTCGCTCTTTCGGCCGGGACCGCTGCAGGCCGACATGATCGCGCCGTTCATACGTCGGCGGCATGGCCACGAGCAGCCCACCGTGCCGCACCCAGACATGGCGCCGGCCCTGCGCGACACCTACGGCGTCATCATCTACCAGGAGCAAGTGATCGCCGTGGCCGCAGCCGTGGCTGGCTTCTCCTTGGCCGAGGCGGACCTGCTGAGGCGCGCCATGACACACGACCGCTCCCTGGAAGAGATGGACGTCATAGGTCGTACCTTCGTCGAGAAGGCGGCGGCCCGTGGCGTGCCGCAAGCCGCCGCCGAGGAGGTCTTCCGGCAGTTACGCGGCTTCGCCGCCTACGGTTTCAACAAGGCGCACGCCGTCTGCTTCGCTATCCTCTGCAACGCCTCCGCTTGGCTCAAAGCACACTATCCGGCCGAGTTCTACTGCGGCATCCTCAACAACCAGCCCATGGGCTTCTACTCACCGCGCGTGGTGCTCAACGACGCCCGGCGATCCGGGCTCACAGTGCTGCCGGTGCACATCAACCTTAGCCAGGAAGGGTTTTGCGTCGAGACGCTGCCGGCAGACGACGCCCAGTGCGCAGAGACACAAAGGAGTGCGTGGAGCGCGGGTCAAGAGGCGCACGGCGGCTCACCGGTCAGCGCACCAGCGCGAAGGACCCAGCAAGCGCCGACCCGCGTAGGTCTGCGCGTCGGCCTCAAGTACGTCAAAGGCATGAGTGACGAGGCGCTGCGTCGCCTCGTCGCCGGCCGCGGCGACGTGCCGCGCGACATCCTCGGCCGTCCGGTGGGCCGGCCAGCTACGGACGGCCGTCCTTACACCTCTCTCGTCGATCTCGTCGAGCGCACCAGGGTGAGCATCGAGATCGCCGAGAGCCTAGTGCGCGTAGGCGCCCTCGAGGGGATCGACGCACGCCGCGAGGCGCTCCTAGCTCAGCTCCCTGTCGTGTACGCAGGCCTGCGGCGCGGGCACACACAGACCGGCGCAAAGCGCACGGCTCCGGGTGGCGGGCGGCCCGCACGGGGCGAGGCCGCGCCC
>CAYMTC010000285.1:0-3115 GCA_964393265.1 uncultured Thermoleophilia bacterium | reverse complement strand
TTAGAACGTGCTGTGGCGTCGCGGGGGCCCGGTCGGCGCCGCAGCCGCGCCTGGGCGGCGGTCACCGGCGCGGGACCGCGCCGAGGCGGGGATGAGGTGTGGAAGGAGAGAGGGCGCTGGGAGCGGCCTTGCGGCGGCTCCCAGCGCCCTCGATGGAGATCGCTGGCGGTGGCGGGTATGGGACCCGCTACTTCACCGTCACACGCTTGAGGATGTACTGGCGGTCTGTCGGCTCGCGATTGTCGACCCAGCCGCCCAAATAGACGTTGTCTCCGACCTGCAGGTCGGAGAAGGTGATGACAGTGCGCTCGCCGTCGACCCACTTGCGGAAGGCGGTGCCGGCGCGGGTGGTGAAGACCACCTCTTGACCAACGAGAGCGCGGAGCGCCGCCATGGACCTGGTGAGCTTGACGGTGAGGGTGACGACTGCAGGATCGGGGTCCGCGTCGGCGTCGAGGGCCGTGATGGTCCCTCTGGCCGAGAAGGGCCACGTGGCCTTGAGGCGCACGCGGGTCGCGGTGTAGACGCGGGAGCTGTCGACGACAGTGATCTTGCCGCGTACCCAGATGCGCTCGCCGGGCTTGACCTCGGCGAGAGACGACACCTTCACCAGTCGCTTGACGACGACACGGTGGATGAGGGTGGACTCGGTGACCTTGACGACGATCTCCTTGCCGCGTTGACGGCGGAGGAGCTTGCTGCCGCTCCACACCTTCATCGTCAACGTGCCCGCTACGTCGTCCACTGCGGTCACCTTGCCGTTGGCGGTGAAGATCTTCCAGCCAGCCTTGTTGCCGTGCTGCGGCCCGTTGGCGTTACCTGCGAGTGCCACGGGCGCCGCGGCCAACGCAAGGGCCAGCACGGCCAGAACGATCGACAGTCTCTTCACATGGACCTCCTAGCAGCCGTCTCTTGGCGGCGCCGGCGTGAAGCCAGCTGACACGCATGGCGCACACGTCGGTCGTCAGCGAGTATAACGTCAGAACTGGCTCAAACATTACCATGCGTCGTCGTCCGCTCTGGCGACGACGAGCCCGGGGCGGGCATCTGGAAGATCACGGTGGGGGGTACCTGCCGGTCAGAGAGATCGCCGGAGCCGTCCGCGCACCCGGCCACAGACGGAGCGGGCTTGCGTCCGACAGGGGGCCTGCCTTAGCATCCTGCATACAGAATATGCAGACCCGGACGGGGATCGCACAGGCTGGTGAGACTGGACCGTCGACACCGAGTGGGCGGCCGGGTCGTCTATGCATCCGAGGCGCGGAGGAGGACGACAGTGAGCGGAGCAGTCGACAGGAGAGTCGAGCCGAGCTCCTCCGCAGACGTCTTTCGGGAGGCCACCGTGCGGACCACCCAGGGCGAGACGGTGGCGGCGTTAGCCGGGCCGCAGGTGGCGATCCACCTGGACAGGATCGAGCAGAACGCCCGCGAGCTCTGTGGACGCCTGTCAGGCATCGAAGTAGTGGCGGTGACCAAGGTCACCTGTGGCAACCAGGCCGTCGCGCAAGCCATGCTCGACGGTGGCGCGACGGCGCTGGCCGACTCCCGCCTCGTGAACCTGGCCAGACTGCGTGCCGCTGGCATCCGAGTGCCGCTGTGGCTGCTCCGTGCGCCGAGTCCTGCGCAAGCAGCAGACACGGTGCGTCTGGCCGACGTGTCGCTCGAGAGCGAATGGGACACCATCCGCGCTCTTGATAGGGCGGGGGCAGCGCAGGAGTCGCCCCATGGCATCGTCCTCATGGTCGACGTGGGGGACTTGAGGGAGGGCGTCCTGCCGGACGACCTCATGCCTTTGGTGAAGCGCGTCGCCGATCTAAGGCACGTGCGGGTCGCTGGCGTCGGTGTCAACCTGACGTGTTATGGGGCGATCGTGCCTAGCGAGCAGAATCTGGGTGAGTTGGTGCAGCTCGCTGGTCAGGCGGAGTCCTTCCTGGGCAGGCGTCTGGTGGTCAGCGGCGGGAACTCGGGCAGCCTGGACTTGGCCTTCGCCGGCTGCTTGCCACAGGCGGTGGACAGCCTGCGTATCGGCGAGAGTCTGCTGCTGGGGCTCGACACCCTGCGTCGCGAGCCCATCCAGGGGTTGCACACCGATGCCTTCGTGGTGCGAGCGCCCATCATCGAGTGCCTGGTGAAACCGAGCAAGCCGCGTGGCATCGCGGCGCAGGACGCCTTCGGCAACACGCCGGTGTACGAGGACCGCGGCCTGCGTCGCCGTGCCATCCTCGCCCTGGGCCGGCAGGACGTGTTCCCCGATCTGCTCACCCCGCTGGACAGCCGAGTGGAGGTGCTGGGTGCGTCCAGTGACCACCTCATCGTGGATGTCGACGCGGTGCAGCCGCCGCCCCACGTCGGCGACGTCGTCGAACTGCTGCCGGGTTACGGCTCGGTCCTGCAGGCTTTCACCTCGCCCTACGTGGAGAAGGTGTTCACGGGCGGGGACACACCGTCACGGTAGCGATCGCGGCGCGCAGGCCTGGTCTGCCGTGGCGCGTGGCCGCGAAGAACAAAGGAGAAGGAAATGGCCGACAGGATCAAGGTGCTTGTCATGGGCGCCGCGGGCCGCGACTTCCACAACTTCAACACGTACTTCCGCGACAACGAGGCCTACGAGGTGGTGGCGTTCACGGCCACGCAGATCCCGTACATCACCGACCGCAAGTACCCCGCCGTGCTGGCCGGGAAGCTCTACCCGGACGGTATCCCCATCTACGACGAGTCCCAGGTGCCCGAGCTCATCGAGAAGCATGGCGTGGACCAGGTGGTGTTCGCGTACAGTGACGTGCCGTACGAGTACGTCATGCACCGGAGCGCTCTGGTCAACGCCTGCGGCGCCGACTTTCGTCTCCTGGGCCCCAAGTACACCATGGTCAAGAGCACCAAGCCGGTGATCGCCGTCTGTGCTGTGCGCACCGGCGCCGGCAAGAGCCAGACCAGCCGCAAGATCCAGACCATGCTGCGGGAGGCCGGCAAGAAGATCGTGTCGATCCGTCACCCCATGCCGTACGGAGATCTGGCAAAGCAGGCGGTGCAGCGCTTCGCCACCATCGACGATCTCGCCAAGCACGAGTGCACCATCGAGGAGATGGAGGAGTACGAGCCACACGTGGCCGCCGGC
>CAYMTC010000284.1:0-3139 GCA_964393265.1 uncultured Thermoleophilia bacterium | reverse complement strand
GATAATGAGCGGTGACTGGAGTTCAGACGTGTGCTCTTCCGATCTAGGCCAGCGAGAAGCCCTACGTCGTGTACTGCGCCAACTGCAAGGAAGTCTTCGCGTCCCGCGGCAAGGAGTGTGCTCACGTACTGGATCTGGCCTTCGGGCTGCCTTCAAGAGTCCGGCTGCCCAGTCTGCAGGAGAAGCGGGAGAACAGCCTGAGCGTGAAGGGGAAGCTGATGAAGCAGATCCGTGGTGTCGATTTCGAGCCAGCGTCGCAGCCATGGGATCGGCTGACGCTGAGCATCGGCGATGAGCTGCAGAGGGCCCTGGACGACAAGCTCATCGCGGCCTCCGACCTCAAGGAGGCGATCTGGCGGGCAGAGCGGTCCTGCGACAAGTTCGCCGACGAGAGTGACGGCATGTCCATCGCCAGCATGGTCAAGCCTGTCATCACCTACTGGGTGCAGTATCAAGAGACCGCTGCCCACACCTACAGGGTAGTCGGTGCCTACTGCCACCGCATGCGCTTCGAGCGAGGAGAGTGAGCGTCATGGAGGCACAAGGCAGGGTCTGGAAGTGCGCGAAGTGCGGCCGTCGGCTCGTGCCTAAGAAGGTCACTCTCGCCTATATGGGGCATTCCGTCGACCATGAGATGCCGACCTGTCCTCAGTGCGGCAAGGTGTACATATCGCAGGATCTGGCAGAAGGCCGCATGTCCGAGGTCGAGCAGCTGCTGGAGGACAAGTAGGAGACACCCGTGCGGCAGCGGTGACCCGGCGTGACGTTGGCCACGATGGAGAAACGCGCCGTGACACGCGGTCCAGAGCGGTCACTTGTCGGGTCGGGAGTGAGGACATAGACTCTGCAGCGCTTCTCCGAGTGCCCGAAGACCTAAGGGCAGTGCTCCGTAGTGGGCCTGCTGCCTATGGAACGGGCGCCGGTAGGGTACAGCGGGAAACCGCCGTGTCTCCCAGTGCGGAAAGGAGAGCATCTCGGACGCACGTTCGTGCGTCCACCTCCCGCACCGAGACCATTGGCCCCCATGGACGAGTCGTCGCTGTGGCAGGCGTGGCTTACTCGTTCCGCGGGCCTTTGGGCGCTCGGGGAAGCTCCATAGTGCATTTTACCGCTGCGTGGTCCGTAGCGGGGATCGTGGGGCACACCAGGGGGAAGGGGTGAGATCAGCAGACAGCCCACTGAGCGTCACGGACGCTGACTGACTCGTCACTCTGATCCGGGAGTATCCATGAACAAGAAGGTCCTCATCGTCAACGGGCAGCCCAAGACTGTCATCGCAGAGCCCAAGTCCACGCTTGCGGAGGTCCTGCGCGGTCAGCTCGGGCTCACGGGAACCAAGGTGGCCTGCGGGCAGGGTCAGTGTGGGTCGTGCTCGGTGATCCTCAACGGCAAGGTAGTGCGTTCTTGTGTGACGTCCATGAATCGCGTGCCGGACGAGTCGCGGATCGTGACGATAGAGGGCATCGGTACCCCAGATGACCTGCACCCGCTGCAGCTCGCCTGGATGGTGCATGGGGGTGCCCAGTGTGGCTACTGCAGTCCGGGGTTCATCGTCTCGTCGAAGGCGCTCCTCGACGAGAACCCTGATCCCACACGAGAGGAGATCCGGCAGTGGTGGCAGAAGCACGCCAACGTCTGCCGCTGTACCGGATACAGACCCTTGGTCGATGCGGTCATGGACGCTGCCAAGGTGCTCCGTGGCGAGATGACCGAGGACGAGCTCGAGTACAGAGTGCCGGACGACGGCCACATCTGGAACACACGGTTCCCCCGTCCCACAGCCAAGGCCAAAGTCACTGGCACCATCGACTACGGCGCCGACTTCGAGTACAAGATGCCTCCTGGCACCTTGCAGTGCGCCGTGGTGCACGCCAAGGTCTCGCACGCCAACATCCTGTCCATCGACGTGTCCGAGGCCGAGAAGATGCCGGGCGTCTTCAAGGTGGTCACCCACAAGGACGTCAAGGGTAAGAACCGCATCAACGGCCTCGTCATGTTTCCCGAGGACACGCTGGCCGACGGCTGGGAACGCCCCATCCTCAGCGACACAAAGGTCTACCAGTACGGCGACGCGCTGGCCATCGTGTGCGCGGACACGGTCGAGCAGGCCAAGGCAGCGGTCGACAAGGTCAAGGTGGACCTCGAGGTCCTGCCGCCTTACATGAACGCGCTCGACGCCATGGCGGATGACGCTATCGAGATCTATCCGGGCACACCGAACGTCTACTTCGAGCAGCCACTCATCAAGGGCGACGAGACTAAAGAGATCTTCGCCAAGGCGGCGCACGTGGCACAGGGCAGGTACTACCTGCAGCGCCAGCCGCACCTGTACTTCGAGCCTGACTGCGGCTTCGCCTACACCGACGACGAAGGGCGGCTCACGATCCACTCCAAGAGCATCGCCCTCTACCTGCACGCGCTCATGATCGCCGAGGGGCTAGGCGTCGAGGAAGACAAGCTGCGCATGGTGCAGAACTACTCGGGAGGCACCTTCGGCTGCAAGTTCTGCCCCACGCTGGAGGCACTGGTAGGGGCGGCGCATCTGGCCACCGGCCGCCCCGTCTACCTCAAGTACGACTACTGGATGTCGATCGCCTATACGGGTAAGCGCTCGCCGTTCTACTTCGACTGCACGCTAGCCGCTGACGAAGACGGTCACTTCCTGGGCATGGAGAACTACTGGTACGTCGACCACGGTCCGTACATGGAGTTCGGAGACAACCTCACCCAGCGCGGGCTGTTCTGCGGAGCCGGCTACAAGATCCCCAACATGCGTGGTCTCGGCAAACTGGTCCGTACCAATCACGGCTGGGGTGCGCCCTTCCGCGCCTGGGGCTCACCGCAGTGCTTCTTCGCGGCAGAGAGCCTGGTGGACGAACTCGCCAAGAAGATGGGCATGGACCCGTTCGAGCTGCGCTACAAGAACCTCATGGAGCCGGGCGACACCTTCCCCTGGGGGCAGCAGCCCGAGGTGTACACCCTGCGCTCTCTCTTCGACATGCTGCGCCCATACTACGAGGAGGCCAGGAAGCGCACCGCCGATGTGTCGACCGATGCCGTCAAGAAGGGCGTAGGCATCTCGCTCGGCATCTACACGTCGCAGGCCGACGGCGAGGACGTGGCCAACGCGAGCGCTGAG
>CAYMTC010000283.1:0-3143 GCA_964393265.1 uncultured Thermoleophilia bacterium | reverse complement strand
ATCTCGTGACTGGAGTTCAGACGTGTGCTCTTCCGATCTGCTCAGCGAGCGCTAAGGAAGGCGGCGACCGCGGCGGCGATGCGCTCGCCGGCGTCGCCGGTGCCGTAGACGCCGTCGTAGGGCGCGCCCGGCGCGGCGGCGGCCAGCGCCGCCGCCAGCGCCTCGGCGTCGGCGCCCACCAGCACGTTCCAGCCGTACTGCAGCGTCTCGACCCACTCGCTCGTGTCGCGCAGCGTCACACACGGCGTGCCCAGAACGAAGGCCTCCTTCTGCACCCCGCCGGAGTCCGTAGCCACCACGCGCGCGTTCTTGATCAGCGCCAACGACTCGAAGTACCCCACCGGCTCGCGCAGGCGCACCGACGCACCGAGCCCGGCGAGCAACCCAGCCCGTTCGAGTGCCGCCCGCGTGCGCGGATGAGCCGCGAAGATGACGGGCTCGTGCAGCCCGCTGAACACGCGCATGATGTCCGCCAAGCGACGCGGTGAGTCTGCGTTAGCGGGTCGGTGCACCGTCGCAAAGATGTAGCCGCGTGTGCTGACACGGGCAGCCTCGAGGACGCGCCGCTCCACGTCTGGCGTGAGCGTGCGCAGCGCAAGGTCGTACATGACGTCACCCACCTGGTGCACGCCCTCGTGGATGCCCTCGGCAGCCAAGTTGTCCACCGCTGTACGGGTGGGGCAGAAGAGCAGACTCGACAGGCGGTCCGTCAACACTCGATTGACCTCTTCCGGCATGCGCCTGTCGAAGGAGCGCAGGCCAGCCTCGACGTGGGCGACCGGCACGTGGACCTTGGCTGCCGCCAGGGCAGCCGCCAGCGTCGAGTTGGTGTCGCCGTAGACCAGGAGGAGATCGGGCCGCAGATCCAGTAGCGCGCGCTCGACACCCACCATGATGCGACCCGTCTGATCAGCGTGGCTCCCGGACCCGACGCCGAGACTCACGTCCGGCGCGGGCAGCGTGAGTTGATCGAAGAAGACGCCGGCGAGCTCCTGATCGTAGTGTTGTCCGGTGTCCAGGAGCACCTCCCGCAGCCGTTCCCGGAGGGGGGGCGACACCGCCGCACACTTGATGTACTGCGGACGATTGCCGACCACGGTGAGGACGGTACGAGCGGGCATGCTGGCTCCTTGAGCGCGCTACGACCGCGATGCCTCTGGCAGCCCAGGCGCTGTACATCGCGACGACGCTGATACTACCTGAGAGCCGTCGAGAGCGTGACCAGGCAGAGAGCGCGCCTGCGTCGTGGCCACCGCCACCCATGTGGTACGGTTCAGCCGTCATGAGTGACGAGTGCTTTTGCGAGGCAGACGAGGGGGAGGGCCAGGACCTCTTCCAGCGGCTCGCCACGGGCCTCAGTAGCGCCAGGCTGTACTCACTGGACCCTGACGAGGTACTGCGCGAGACAGCCGCGCTGCTCCGGCAAGTGCTTCCTCTTATCCAGGCCACTGTGCTTCCCGTAGAGCGACTCTCTGTCAGCAGCATCGACAGGCTCACGGACGATGACGCACAGCTGTTCGAGCAAGCGCGTCGGCGGGCGCAGACCGTAGTGGTCGATGATGGCCGTCGCGCCGCAGTGCCGCTGGCAGTCTGTGGCCAAGCGCGGGCCACTTCCGGCGAGCGCTGCTCGGCCCGCCCGGACCTCCTTGGCACCGGCCCGAGTGGCACGGGCGATAGCGCCGCGCACGCTGCCGCAGCGCCCGCCAAGAGGAAGAGGATCGTCGGCGTCGCTCTGCTCACCTCCCCGTCGGTGCGCCTCGACACCACGGCTCTCCTGTTCGCCGAGCTGCTCGCCGACCGCGCAGCGGTAGCCCTCGAGCACGCCCTCCTCTACGAGACGCAAGTGTCCATCGCGCAGCAGCTGCAGCGTCGGCTGCTGCCCGTCGAGGCGCCGGCCATCCAGGGCCTGGAGACGGGGCTGCTGTTCCGCTCTCGTACGGACAGCGCCGAGATAGGTGGCGACTTCCTCGACTTCGTCTCGCTCAGCCCCAAGCACATGGCTGTGACGGTGGCCGACGTCTCGGGCAAGGGCGTCGAGGCAGCCGCGGTCACGGTCCTCACCAAGTACGCGCTGCGCGCCATCATCACCACCCTCCGTTGGCCCGCCTGGCCCGGCGAGGTCCTGCGCGACCTGCACAACGCGCTGCAGGGGCAGCTCGACGCCGGCAGCTTCGTCACCGTGCTCTTCGCCATGATCGACGTCGGCCGGCGGTCGGTGACCTTGTCGAGCGCGGGCCATCCGGCGCCCTTCGTGATCCACGAAGGTCGAGCGCAGCAGCCGCTTCTGGCCACCGCGCCGGCTATCGCCCTCGTCGACTACTCGGAGCTGGACCCCCTGGCCACCGAGCGGGTCGAGCTGTGCGTCGGCGACACCCTCGTGCTCCACACCGACGGCCTCGCGGAGCTGCGCGACGCACAAGGCAGGTTCTACGAGGAACAACGCATGCCCGCCGCTCTGGCCGAGTTCGCTCACTTGCCACCGTCCGACCTGGTCGCCGCCCTCTACGAGGACGGCTGCCGCTACGCCGCGCGGCCGCCCAACGACGACATCGCCCTCGTGGCCGTACGCCTCACGGAGTGAGACTCTCACGCAGAGACCTCTCGGCGTGCCGCACTGCCCACGGCCGGCCACGCAAGGACGCCTTCCCCTACAGCCACCCCACCGGGACGCCACACGAGCGTCCGCGCCGCGGTGGTGCCCACGCTGTCAACGCCTCTGCGGCCAGACGCTCAACTCCCAGCGGCAGACGCCGATACGGCAAGCACGGAGCGAGAGAGCCCGGTACTGCCGGCAGTGCGTCCCGCCGGCCCCCGGGCGCGTGTCACGAGGGGAGTACCTGCGTGCACGCGACTACGATCAGACGTGGCGCGGCTGCGAGGCTGCATCGACTGGCGAGTGACGAACAAGGGTTGATCCGCGAGGCCGTCTTCTTCCTCGCGCTCTTGGCCCTGTTCACGCTCATCCTCCTCGACGTGCTCGCCATCTACAGCACTCAGCGGTCGCTGAGCGAGGATTCCCGTAACGCCGCCAAGGCAGCCGTCGCGGTGTTCGTCACGTCCGCCGACGACTCGTCTGCGCGCGTGGCCGCCGTCGAGTACCTCCAGAAGCGCGGCGCACGCTTGGTCGCGTTCTCGGCCGACCA
>CAYMTC010000282.1:0-3146 GCA_964393265.1 uncultured Thermoleophilia bacterium | reverse complement strand
CTAGACCAAAGGAGCGTACGCCGGCTCGTACACAGCCTTGGGCATGGCGAAGCGCGCCGTCTTGAGCGGATCGACGATCTGGGAGACCTGTAGGTCTCCGCAGGCACTCATGAGCATGACTGCATCGGGCAACGCCATGCCCAGCCGCGTCACGAGCAGGTCGGCCATGGTGCGGGTGGCGCGGTCGGCCGCCTCGTCGAGCGTGGCTGCCGAGGCCACCGTCGCCACGACCTCGCCGTTCTCCACCAGGGGATCGGTGAGCGCCACGTCGGAACGCACGTCCACGTGCACCGTGACACGGCCGGCGACCTCGACGCCCGTCACCGATACCTCCCCATCGCCCATGACTGCATGGAGATCGCCCATGGCCAGTAGACCGCCGGGGACCTGCACCGGCAGGTAGACGGTGGCCCCGGCCGCGATCAGCTTGGTGTCCATGTTGCCGCCGTGAGCACCGGGTGTGCCGCACGGCACCGGCTCGCCGGCCGGCGCCACACCGATGACACCGATCATGGGAAGCGCGGGTATAGCGACGTCGTCGCTCCAGTGGACAAGGCCCTCCGCTACGTCGACGAACCGCCAGTGCAGCTCCGGGATGCGGTCGGCCAGCGCCCCGAACCCACCGCCGGTGCACATGACTCCGCGCTCGTGGACCTCGATGTCCTCGATGCGCACGACGAGCACATCGCCGGGCTCGACGTGGCGCACGAAGACTGGGCCAGTGGCCGGGTTGATACGCGCCCAGTCGATGCCCCTCTCGACGTCGGCCATGCTGCGGATCTGGTCACCGAAGCAGTCCGCCGTGTCGAAGACCAGCATGGCCGGAGGCTCCACAGATGCTGCCGCAGGCGCCGTCTGCGACATGGCAAGCACGCTCGTGGAGCTGTCCAGATGCGTCGTCATGGCACCACTCCTTCCCGGGTCAGCGTAGCCTCCGCCTTGTTGGTGCCACGCCATGCCCTCTCATGGATCGGTGATTCGGCATGGCGAAGTCTACTCGCGGAGCTTCAGTGCTGCGAGGACGCTCCTCGTGCGGTGCCTCGCGAGGGATCAGCCCAGGGAGTCCCGAGCCGACACAGCCTCCTCGCGGCCTTCACGGCGCCAGGCGGCGCAGGTAGTCGGCCAGCTCTTCCGGCGCGAGGACCACATCGGCCGCCGACGCGCACGAGCCATCACAAGCTCCCACGGCGACACCCCACCCGGCCACGGTCAGCATCGCCGCGTCTGAGGCGCCGTCGCCGATCGCCACCGTTTCCTGCACCGACACCCCCAGGGCGCGGGCGGCCGCCCGCAGTCCTTCGTCTTTCACGGCGGCGGCGTGGCGGACGTCCAGCATGCTCGGCCGCGGGTGGTCCACGCGGACACCCGGCACCGCCCGTTGCCCCACGTCCGCAAGGGCACATTCGATGGCGCTCTGGGTCCCCAGGGCGATGACCCGGGTCGCCCATCGCCGATACTCGCCGCTCTCGAAAGGGGCACCCGCCTCCGGCTGCAGACGTCCTGCCGTACCCATGTAGTAGGTGAGATCCAAGCCACATCGACGGAGGAGACTCGTGGCGCGTGCGAGACCCCGCGGTGTCATCATGACGTGCCGCAGCTGCCTGCCAGTGCGCTCGTCGACGACCAGCGCGCCATGGTAGGCGGCGATGATGACGGGTGAGTACCCTGCAGCCGCCGCCAGGCGTCGAGCGGAGGGGTAGGCCCGGCCGGTGCAGAGCACCAGCGGCCACCCCGCCCTTTGAAGACGCGCCACGACGGAGGGTAGACCGGGGACGGCCACCCCTTCGTCGTCGATCAGCGTGCCGTCGAGGTCACACGCCAGGACATGCACATCTCGCGGAGGAAGAGACATGGACAGTGCCAGCGCCGGCCTACCGGAGGTCCTCGGCGGCGATGTGCACGGTGGTGAGACCCTCCCTGAAGACCCTACGATGCGCCCCCTCCTGGACGCACCGGCGAACACCCCGAGGATCGGTGATGACGGCGCCGGCAAGGGCATCGACACCCCACTGGAACCATACCGGCGAGAGTGGCACGCTGGGCCCCACCAGCACGACGTGGGCGTCGCGCGAAAGCTCCAGCAGCCGTGGCAGCGTCTTGTTGGTGACGGCCGTGCCCGTGATGCATACACAGTCTTGCTCGGCCAGGATGTACTCGCACGCCGTGTCGGGGGTGTCTCCGCATTCGGGCTGACGTTCTAGGACGGTGAGATCGCATGCTTCGGCGACTCGTCTGAGCACGGGGAAGTGCCCCACGACCGCCACCTTGCGACCGGCGAACCGTCTCGCGATGCTCGCGAAGAATTCGCCACCCCCGACGGCGACCTGGCGCAGCGTACGTCCTGTCATCTCTTCGACGTGCTCAGGTGAGTTCATGACCGCGTTCACTGCCGCGCACCCGACCGCCGCCTCGTAGAAGTTCCAGCTCGTGAGCCAGCGTGCCGCAGTGCGCAGCCGCATGCCGGTGATAGATCCCGGAAGGTTCGATTCGTCGAGCCCTTGCGGAAACGTCAACGCCACTCCGACACCGCCGCGGTCGGTGACCACCGACGTCCAGACCAGCCCCACTGCGCAGTCCATGACTGTACCATCCGGCACACCGGCGAGCAGCTCGTTGTAGACCTGCCACGCTCCCTGACCCTGGGGAGACCCGCCTGCACGGCGCGGCCCATGCGTAGTGTGTTCACCCTCAGGTAGAAGCATCGAGTGGGTCGCGTCGGCCGCGTTCACATAGTCCCCTTTGTCGTCCTTCACATGAGGAGACGGTCGAGCGGCCGTCCCGTGAGTCGTTCCACCTCGTCCGCCAGTCTCATGGCCGTCTGGAGACGGCGCCGCGCAGAGCTGCACGCGGCAGCGTCCCCGGCGTACCGCTCCAGGCTCTCCTCGAGGCGCCGCGGCAGGGAGACGACGGTGACCTGTCGCACGAGCTTGTCGGCCAGGTAGAGCACCTCCGCCTCTCCCGGCGCAACGCCCGGGTCTGGACAGATGTCCATGTGCTGCGCCACCACGGCTGCCACCCGCGGCCAGCCGTAGGCATCGAGCCAAGCCGCACCGGCGGCGGCATGGTGCCTCCTGCCGCGCGCCGCATCGTGCAGCAGAGCCAGATCGGAAGAGCACACGTCTGAACTCCAGTCACCGCTCATTATC
>CAYMTC010000281.1:0-3150 GCA_964393265.1 uncultured Thermoleophilia bacterium | reverse complement strand
CCACTTGAACTTCGTCCACTTGAACTTGGTCCACTTGAACTTCGTCCACTTGAACTTGAGCCAAGCGTAGTCCTCCCACTGTCCGTAGAGCGTAGCCGGCAGGATCGTCGTGCCGTCGCCCAGGTCCTCTGACAGTGTCGGCCCGTTGGCCTGGAGGCTTGAGGAGATGGCGGCGGGGACGTCCACGACGCCCGCGCCTTGCTGGTGGACGCTCGTCTCAGGGAGCGGATCGGCGGTGCGCATGAGGCGCAGCTTGATGTCGTCGGGAGTGAGGCTGGGGTCGGCGTCCAGCATGAGGGCGACGATGCCGCTGACCACAGGCGCGGCGGTACTGGTGCCGCTCAGCTTGAAGTACTGCGGTACCTCGGTCGGTGCGGCGCCAGGTGTGTAGTCGGACACGGGGACCTGGTTCTCGGGCCAGTTGCTGTCCACGAAGCTGCCGGGCACACGCAGCGAGATGTTCCGGTTGCCAGGGGCCACCACGTCCGGCTTGGCATACTCGTCGAAGAGGGTTGGCCCCACGGAGCTGTAGTAGCAGATGACGTCGTCGTCGCGCGTCGCGCTCTGGCGGGTATCGCTGGCACCGACGGTGATGACGTGCGGCTCGTTGGCGGGGGAGAGGATGCCGCCCGGTCCGAACTCGCCCTCGTTGCCGGCCGCGGCTACCACGACGATGCCCCGCTGCCAGGCAGCCTCGACGGCCATGGCCATGGGGTCGTACTCGGCCGGCGCGCTCACTGTTGCGCCGAGCGAGAGGTTGAGCACCCGGATGTTGTAGCGGGCCCGGTTCCTGATGGTCCAGGCGATGGCGCGGATCACGTCTGACTCGCGGCCGGAGCCCTGAGCGTCGAGCACTTTGAGGGAGATGATGTCTGCCTCAGGGGCCACGCCGCGGTACTGTGTCGTGGCTTGGCCACCCTGGTCTTGCGGCACAGAGGCGCTGCCGTTGCCGGCGATGAGCCCGGCGACGAACGTGCCGTGTCCGGCGTCGTCGTACGGACTGTGGCGCCGCCGCACGAAGTCCTTGAATGCGAGCACGCGCACGCCCCGCTCGCCGGCCAAGTCCGTGTGCGGGCTCACACCGCTGTCTAGGACGGCCACTGTCACGCCGTCGCCGGTGGGGCCGTCCTCCCATGCTGGCGTCACGTCTCCGAGGCCGATGGCCAGGTTCGTGAAGCTCAGGTAGTCGCTCCAGCCCAGACCCACCACATCGTCGTCTACCTGGATCTCGTCGATCTGCGCGGCGATGTCGGCGTCGGCGAGTGCCTCGATCTGCTGTGGGGTGAGAGTCGCCGAGACAGCGTTGAGGAGCGGAAGCATCTCGGCCTGGGCGCTGTCGGGCAGTGCGGCCAGAACGTCGTCTGCATCACTCTCGGCGAAGATGATGACAGGGACGGTGGCCTCGCGGTCGGCGAGGGCGGCCTGCACGCTCTCGGCCATGAAGTCGTCGTGCGTGCCAGCCAGTGCTGGTGCGGCGGTCCCCAGGCAGACCGCTATGGCCGCCACCAGGATCGCCAGGTGTCTCGATCTCATCGTAGCCTCCCGCCAGTGCTCCTCTCAGCGGCCGCTCGCATGGCCACCCAGCTCAGGCTCCTTGGCGAAAAGGCACACCACGCCGGTGACATGGCGCGGCGAGGTGGGAGTACGCGGAGACAGGGCCGTGGCCCAGAAGGCTGTACCCTCGTTCGGCAGCCGAGCCGTCTTGCGTCCAAGACCTCCAGCTTTGCGTCCCTGCCTCGCAGCAGGTTTGCCTTTTCGTCAGAGTCAGTATCGGCAGCATACGCCCCAGAGGGAGCGTTTGCGGACGCAAAGCGTCTCCACTGTGGACGACATCCAGGCCGACGTCAGAGCGGTCCTGCAGGCGGGGGATGTCTGCCTTGGGCGCTCGGGTGCCGTCAACGGCGGAGGCAGGACGCCGGGTCTTCACTTGCGAAAATATGTAAGGGACTTAGTCAGGCATGCCGAAGACGTGACCTGGTCGCCCAGGCATGTCGACCTCGTGACAGACTTGTCCCGGCGTGCCGACGATATGAGGTATCGGTTGATACAGAGCCCAAGACATGACGCAGAGCGCACGACACATCTGGACTGCGCCCATCCCTTGTACCGTGATGCACGCATGACGTTCAGGCGGCGGTCACCGTCGAGGTGGTGTGCCGCGGTAGCCGTGACGTGCGTGGCGGTGCTGGCGCTGCTGTGGGTGGCGCCACGAGTGAGCGCGCAGGTGGCGGCATGGCTGGCGGCAGCGCCCGTGAAGGCGTCGGCCGTCGTCATCACGATGGGCGCAGCGGACGATGTCTCCAGGCAAGACGGCGCCACTGATGTGCGCGCCGTGGACCCCGGCATCCAGTTCAACGCCCTCGGATTCGTGTGCACCCACCACGACGCGCGTGTGTCCCTTCAGTATCGTGTCCGCGCGGAGGAGGAGTCGTGGTCGGAGTGGCGCACGGCCTCCTTCGAGGAGGTCCGGGAGGGCTCTGGGCCACGGCGGCTGGTGACCGACGCGGAGTGGGTCGGGGCAGCGCGCTACGTCGAGTGTCGCGGCGCCCCCGGCATGCGGGTCAAGGTGGCCGCGATCAACGTCCTCGGCGACGCGACCACCGGCGACCGGGTCGCCGACGCTGTACGTGGTGCGATCGCGGCAGTCGCAGGGATAGCGGCCGGTGATGAAGCCTCGGCCGCGACAGCCCGGCCGGCCATCGTGACTCGGGCCAAATGGGGTGCGAACGAATCCTGGCGGCGCAGGGGGCCCAGGTACGGCAGTGTGAAGCTGGCGGTCGTGCACCACACGGCCGGCGGTAACACGTATACACGCACGCAAGCACCGGCCGTGGTCAGAGCGGTGTACTACTACCACACCAAGGTCTGCAGCTTCGCCGACATCGGCTACAACTTCCTCATCGACAGGTATGGCACCATCTACGAGGGGCGCTACGGAGGAATGACCAGGGCCGTGGTGGGTGCTCAGGCCCTGGGGTTCAACTCGTGTTCCACGGGCGTGTCGGTCATGGGTGAGTTCTCAGCCACGCAACCGCCTACAGCAGCTGTGGCCGCCCTGGAGCGGCTGCTTGCCTGGAAGCTCGATCTGCACCACATCGACCCTCTGTCGAGAGTCTCGGCGCGGTGCACGGACACGGACCGCTTCCGTGC
>CAYMTC010000280.1:0-3153 GCA_964393265.1 uncultured Thermoleophilia bacterium | reverse complement strand
GGCGGCGCCATCGCGGCGCCGCTCGCCGCCGCGGTGTTGCGCGCCGCGCTGGCGCAGGCGGACCTGCCATGAACCACCTCGTGTCGACGATCACACGCGGCGTAGACGGGGCGGCGTCAGCTGCGGGGCAGGTGCGGTACACTCCCCGGCAGCTCAGCAGGCGCGGCACGGCGACCGCCGTCAAATGCAGGTGACCACATGACAGACGACTTCCAGCAAGGCGAGATACTCGGGGGCCGCTACCGCGTGCTCGGCGTGCTGGGCCGCGGCGGCATGGCCACGGTCTACCTGGCGGAAGACGCCACCCTGTCACGGCGCGTCGCCATCAAGGTCTTGCACCGCCGCTTCGCCGACGACGACAAGTTCGTGGAACGGTTCCGGCGCGAGGCCAAAGCGGCGGCCGGTCTGAACCACCCCAACATCGTAGGCGTCTACGACTGGGGCCAGATAGGCGCCCAGAACTACATCGTCATGGAGTACGTGGACGGCGAGACGCTCAAGGAGCGCATCCGCCGTCAGGGTCGTCTGGATGGCGCCACCGCGGTGGGCATCGCTCTGGGCTTGCTGGACGCCATCGGCGCCGCTCATGCCCGCGGGGTAGTGCACCGCGACGTGAAGTCGCAGAACATCCTGCTGGATGCCGAGGGCAGGGTGAAGGTCACCGACTTCGGCATCGCCCAAGCCGGCGACCCGTCCATGACCGAGGCGGGCTCCATCCTGGGCACCGCCCAGTACCTGGCGCCCGAGCAGGCGCGCGGTGAGTCGGTCGACGAGCGCTCAGACCTCTACTCCGTCGGGGTGGTGCTCTACGAGATGCTCACCGGCTCGGTGCCGTTCAAGGGCGACAGCGCCGTCACGGTGGCGCTCAAGCACGTCAACGAGCTGCCGCCCGAGCCCGCCGAGCTCGTGCCGGGCCTGCCGTACGCCCTCAACCAGATCGTGCTCAAGGCGCTGGCCAAGGACCCGGGTCTGCGCTATGCCAACGCGGCTGGGTTCGCCGCCGACCTGCGCTCTGCGCAGGCCGGCGGGCCCATCGCTGCGGCCGCCTTCGACGTGGGTCTGGAGCGCACCCAGGTCCTCTCGCGGTCGGGCGCCAGCACCGAGCAGATGACACGCGTGCTGACCGCCCGCGACCGCGCTGCTGCGCGGCCAGCCAACGGCCGTGCAGCGGGGCGTACAGGCAACGGCCGCGGCACACCGCGCAGCCAGCCCAGGCGCACGCCCCGCTGGGTGTGGATCCTCGTCGTCCTCGGCATCGTGGCGCTGGCCGTCGCGGGCTACTTCATCTACCGGGCGGCGTTCGGCGCCAGCGCGCAGGTGCCAGAGGTCGTGGGTCTCAACGAGCGCACCGCCACGGCGCGCCTCACTGAGGCGGGCTTCAAGGTCAAGTCGATCGACACCTACTCGGACGAGTACGCCACCGGCTTCGTGGCCAGACAGGAGCCGCCCGCCGGCACCAAGCTGCGCAAGGGCGGCACCGTCGAGATCTGGGTGAGCCGTGGTACCTCCACTCTGGATCTGCCCAGCTTCCGCGGGCAGACGCCCGAGGAGGTGCAGACCTGGCTCGAGCAGAACGGGCTGGAGTGGGAGCAGAAACGCGGTCCCTCCGCCGACATCGAGAAGGGGCTGGTGTACAAGCAGTCTCCGGCCGCCGGCGAGAAGGTGGAGCGTGGCAGCACCGTCACGTACTGGGTCAGTAGCGGCGTAGCCCAAGTCGAGGTGCCTAACGTGGTGGGCATGTCCAGCTCAGACGCCGAGGCAGCACTGCAGCAGGCCGGTCTCACGCTGGGCTCCGCCACGCAGCAGACCAGTACGTCCGCGCCGGCCGGCGTCGTGATCGGGCAGGACCCCGGCGCCGGCGAGAAGGTCGACAAGGGCAGCGCCGTCAACATCGTCATCAGCAGTGGCTCGCCGACGCCGACTCCTACGGTGACCATGATCGCCGTGCCGGGCGTGCTGGGCTCGGATGAGGCCACCGCCACGGCGATCCTGCAGGCGGCGGGCTTCGTGGTAGATCCCGTGTACCAACCCGGGCCGGAGCCTGCCGGCACGGTCGTCGCCCAGTCGCCCGCCGGCGGCGCGCTGCGCGAGCAGGGCGACACCGTCACTATCACCGTCGACAACGACTGACGCCGACCGGCGCACCCTGGCCGGCCCGGTCGCATCCCAGGGGCGGATCGATCGCTCACCGCCACCGCTATCCCTTGCATCTCCGGGAGGGTCCTGACATCATCATTACGACTATCGTAGCTGTAGTAGCGTCATCGGTGGGGGGAGCGGTGGGGGGAGTGATCCCAGATGGGTCCGGAGCAGCGCTCGCGCTAGTGTCGTGTGCGCGTATGTGACTCGGAAGCCTCAAGGAGGCTCACGGGCGCCAGGCACGGCCACTGCGCATGAGGTGGCGGACGGCTTCGTAGGAAGACGCCACGGGCTTCTCACGGCGGCAAGTCACACATCTCGAGGGAGATGGCGGCGGAGGACTTAGAGGCGGTCAGGAAGCGGTCGTTGGCGGCTTGCTCGGCACTAGGAGTGAAGATCCCCTCCCATCTTCCGCTACTTGAGGGGCATGTACTGATCAGGAGCACCGAAGACGTGGTGAGCCGATGGCTGTGTGTGCACATAGCATGTGCGGTCGATGCTGGCCTTCAGCGCACCAAGGGCATCGACTGGCTCGTGCAGGAGGGCCTCTACGACCACCTCACGCAGGAGGAGAGGGGGTTCCTAGCTCGGCGTCGCTTGAGGAGGAACCAGCGGGAGATGCATATCGAGGCCGTTTTCGCCTTGATGTGGATAGCCAGCCTGGCGGACGACATGGACTTCCGAAAGCGCTGCCCCGACGATCTTGTCTACTCGTTGCCGAACCTGCACGTAGGTGAGTCGAGTGCCGAATGGCGGCGCAAGGCGAAGCTCAGGGACACAGAGGAGCTCCTTCTTGCCAGGGACCTTGCGTACTGCCTGCACTGGGCGGTCGTGGAGGCGATGTTCAAGGGGCACAGGCTGCGCAAGGTCGACATGGAGAGTGTGCGGGACCGAAGACAGGCGCTTGAGTGGCTGTTCGTCGATGAGGACTGGGACGATGTGCCCTTGGACACCTGACGACTCCCGGGGCTCGCAGCGCTCCAACGCACATCACCACGTCAGGTGACTCGTGGT
>CAYMTC010000279.1:0-3157 GCA_964393265.1 uncultured Thermoleophilia bacterium | reverse complement strand
GGCTGGGGCGCCCGGCCCCGCGCCCGTCACCCCAGATTGGCCTCGCCCCCCCAGGTCGCCCAGCCCAAGACTCTTCAGTGGCTCCACGGCCAGGAGCGCCGCCGTCGGGTAGCAGCCGGGATTGGCGACCAGCCGAGCTTGGGAGATCTCGGCTCTCGTGAGTTCCGTCAGACCGTAGACAGCCGGCAGCATCTCGGGATAGGGGTGCTCGCCGTACCACTCAGCGTAGTCACGCTCGCGCAAGCGGAAGTCGGGCGACAGGTCGACGACGCAGACGCCGTCGTCCAGCAGGCGTTTCACGACGGGGGCTGCCGCCCCGGCAGGAAGGCAGACCAGAGCGGCGTCGACGCCTCTCACTTGCTCGGCGCGGCAGAAGGTGAGGTCGGTACGCAACCGCGGCAGCGACTCTGTCACCGCCCTGCCGGCCTGGCTGTCGGAGGACATGTGGGTGAGGCGCAAGGACGGATGTCGCAGGAGCAAGCCTGCCATCTCGGCTCCGGTGAACCCACTGCCTCCTATCACCGCGACCGACAGCTGTCCTTGTGTGCTCGAGGAAGGATGGTACGTAGTCATGGACGCTCCTGAAGACGATGCTGGCCGCACCACGAACGGTGGATGCGGTGGAGAACGCGCGAGGGAGCGTCGACTGGAGAGGAAGACGCCCTTGCGCCCGGCTGAGCGCCGACCGGCTAAGGGCGGAGGGCTAGCGGACCTAGGCCCGCGTGACGCCGCTGCCGCCGCTCGACCCCATACGCCGGTCGGCGCAAGGCGGGGCCGGGCACGGTCGGGCTGACGTCAGCGTACGTCGGGCACGGGGAGGGACCGACTTGAGCGTCGAGAGGGCAGCAGGACGTACTGGCCGAGCAGAGTGTCCCCCGCGACGGACACCGACGCGGGCACTCTGACGCCGAAGGGGCGTCGCAAGGACAGGGCTGCACGACTGAGACTGCATGGCGCGGCAGTATATGACACGCGTGCATGCTATGCAACACTTGCCGCACGTGGGGCGAGACTCATGCGGACTGTATGCGTGACGCCGCATGCCGGCGCGTGTGCCACATACGTTCGGCACGAGGCCGGTGTCGCTGTGCTAGCGGAGAGTCGCCCCCAGCTCCCGCTCGAGCGCTGCCAGCACCCTGTGCCGTATGCCCGTGATGTCCTTGTCGGTGAGTGTGCGGTCAGGCGCTCTCATGGTGAGTCGCAGGGCTAGAGAGCGCTTCCCGGCCGGCACCTGGTCGCCCTCGTAGACGTCGAAGACGTACGCCTCTCGTAGCAGCTTGCCGCCTGCCTTGTCCACGAGCGCCACCACCTCGGCGGCCGGTATGGTCGCGTCCAACACTACGGCCAAGTCCTGTACAGCCGGCGGGTAGGCGATCAGGTCTTCGTAGAGTCGCACCGCTCCGTATGCTGCCTCGAGCTCGTCCAGCCACAGCTCAGCCACGTACACCTCGCAGCCACCGACGCCCCACGCCAGCGCTAGGTCGGGGCGCAGGAGACCCAACGAGCCGACGCGTCGGCCTTGGACCAGCAGATCCGCTGACTTGCCTGGATGCAGGTACGGCTCCTGTGAGCGCGCGTAGCCGGCATCTGTGACACCCAGCGCCGCGAGCAGCCGCTGCACGACACCCTTGACAGTGTAGAAGTCTGGCTGAGCCGGCGCCGAGCGCCAGTGCGCCGGCGTGAGAGCACCAGTGAGGGCCAACGCGAGCATCTCTCGTTCGCGCGCCGGCATGACCCCTCCGGGCGAGCCGGCAGCCTGCATGACCCCTCGGCGCTGAAGCTCTGCCGCGCTAGGTGCCGGCTCTGCAGAGCGCGCAGCGTCGCTCGTCGCTGGCCGGGTGTCTGCCGAGAGCTCGTCGCTCGTCGCTGAAGCGGTGTCTGCGGCGAGTCCGTCGTTCGCGTGGGACTCGCCGTCGAGCGCCGTGTACACGCGCCCCTGCTCGAAGATGTTCACAGGGCTGTTCTGGCGATCGATGTTCTCACGGATCGTCGTCAGCAGCCCCGGGACGAGCGTGCTGCGCATGACCGCTTGCTCGGCACTCATGGGATTCGCCAAGCGCACGACCCGCAGCCGAGGGTCGTCTGGGGGCAAATCGAGCTCGGCGGCCGCCTGCTCGCCGACGAAGGTGTAGGTGATCACCTCGTAGAGCCCGGTGGCCGCCAGCGTGCGACGGGCGTCACGTCGCAGGCGTTGCGCGAGCGTGAGCCCGCCGACGGCACCGCGGCGGCGAGGCAGTGTCTCGGGCGTCTGCTGGAACCCGTACACACGGCCGACCTCCTCGATGAGGTCCACCTCACGCTCGAGGTCGGCGCGCCACGTGGGCGGGATGACGTCCAACGCCGGGGAAACGCCTGAGGTCACATCGCCTCGAGGTTCTGCCTCACCGACGCGGCACCCCAGACTGCGCAGTATCTCCGCCTGCTGGGCCGGCGGGACCACCATACCGAGCAGTGCGTCGCACTTGGCCGGTCGATAGGCGATGGGTGCGGCCTCGGGCTCGCCGAGCCGCACGTCGACCATGCCCGGGGCCACGGTACCGCCACACAGCTCGCTGTACAGCCGACAGGCGAGCGCGAGCCCCTGTGGCACGTAGGCTTGGTCGAGTCCCTTCTCGAAACGGTTGCTCGCCTCGCTGCGCAGGCCCAGCGTCTTGGAGGTCCGCATGATGCTGGGACCGGCGAAGGTGGCGGCCTCAAGGACGATGTGCCTGGTGGACGCGTCCACCTCTGACTTCTCGCTACCCATGACGCCGGCGATGGCCGACGGTGACACCGCGTCGGCGATGACGAGCATGTCTGACGTAAGGATGCGGTCTACCCCGTCGAGCGTCGTGATGGACTCGCCCGCGGCCGCACGACGGACGATGAGCCGGCGTCCCTCGATCTTGTCGCGGTCGAAGGCGTGGAGGGGCTCACCGAGAGCCAGCATGGCGTAGTTGGTGACGTCGACGAGGTTGCTGATGGGGCGCATGCCGGCGTGCGTGAGACGCGCCTTGAGCCAAGCCGGCGACTCGCCGATCGTGACGTCCCGGATGACGCGCGCGCCGTACCGCGGGCAGAGGTCCGGCGCCAGCACCTCCACGGCGATGTCGTCCGCGGCCGGCGCCCCACCGGTGGGAGGATCTTGAGCGGGCGGCGGTGACAGTGGCAGACCAGC
>CAYMTC010000278.1:0-3169 GCA_964393265.1 uncultured Thermoleophilia bacterium | reverse complement strand
CGTCACGCAGTCCGACAAGGAGCGGCTCGGCGACCTGATCCGCGCTGCCGACGGCTATGGGACCCGCGGCTCCGACCTGCGCTACCTCACCGACCTGCGCAAGGAATTGGAGCGGGCGAGGGTGGTCCCCTCGGAGCAGATTCCGTCGGACATCGTCACCATGAACTCAGAGGTGCTGCTCCGCGACGTCTCCACATCCCAGGAGACCAGGGTGCGTCTCGTGTTCCCCGAGGACGCTGACATGGCCAAGGGCGCCATCTCCGTGCTCGCACCGGTAGGCACCGCGATACTTGGGTACCGACAGGGTGACGTGGTGGAGTGGCCCGTGCCGAACGGGACCAGCAGCTTTTCCATCGAGAAGGTGATGTACCAACCTGAGGCGGCCGGGGACTACCACCTCTGACACCGGCCCCCCAGGTCGCCTGAGGACGGGACGGACGATGCGCCCGGACTATCGCCGCACGTCCGGAGGCGAGGGGAGTCCGAGCTCTGGGTCGGTTAGGATTGGCGTGCTCCGTCGGCGGACGAGGAAAGCTCCAGAGCAGTATGACCATCTTGATCGACTCGGCGTCGCTCGACGACCTCGCTGAGGCCCACGAGCTCGGTTTCGTCGGCGGGTTCACGACCAACCCGATCCTCATGGCGAGGGAGACGGCCGACCCTCTGCGACACTTCGGCCGTCTCCTGGCACGCTTTCCCACAGGTCCGGCCTTCTACCAGCCGGTCGGCGACGATGCACAGGCGCTCTGCGAGGAGGCTCGCGCGGCGGCGGCCCTCTCCCCGCAGCGCGTGGTCATCAAGGCACCCGCCTCGCTGGACGGGGCCAGAGCGGCTGCGGAGCTGGTGCAGGACGGCGTCCGGTGCTCTCTCACCGCCGCCTACACGCCCGCGCAAGCGCTCGTAGCCCATGAAGTGGGCTGCGAGTGGGCCATCGCCTACGTGGACCGGGCCGACCGCCTGGGAATAGGCGGCATCGCGCTGGTCGAGGCGATGGCTCGCATGCTCCAGCGCCTCCGCGGCGACATGCGTGTCGTGGCGCCCGGAAGCCGCACACGGGCCTCGGCAGCCGGAAGCGACACGCGTGTCTTGGCGGCCAGTCTCAAGAGCGCCGAGCAGGTGACCGACGCCATCCTGCACGGCGCCGACGACGTCACGGCCTCCCTGGAGGTGCTGCGCAGTCTGGCCTCACACCCCCTCAGCGACACCGCGATAGCCGAGTTCGCTGCCGCCCGCGACGCTCACTGACCGACAGGGCCCTCTGGACGACCCGGCCCGGCTCTGAAGCCTCCGCCAGACGTCCTCGTCCCTCCGTCCTCCTCGACGATCCCCGTGACCACCTTCTCGCCCGCAAGCAGACCTGAGTAACCGTCTTGGACGTCAAGCGTGATTGAGCTGAGGATCGAAGGAGCGGGAGTCACGGACCATCGCATTGAGGATCGTGAGCGGCTTCCGCTGCCGACCACAGCGCTCGTGGGCACCACAAGCACGTCGGTGCGCCGCGCCAGCCGTACGGTGAGCGATCCGGTCATCCCCTGGCGCGCGAAATCCGGCAGGTCTGTGAGACGCACGAGCACCTCGTGGGAAGGCCCAGAGGACGACCCTCCCGTAGCCTCCGCCGGATCGGTCGCCACAGAGACGATGGTGCCGGACAGCGTCTCGTCGTCGTGCCCGTGGATGGTGAGCACGACCTGCTGCCCTGGCTTCAGCGACGCCATCTGCTCCTGTCCGACGAACGCTCGAGCCTGCAGCGGGCGTCTGAAACACACGCGGGCAAGCTCGGTGGACGAGCTCACCTGGCTGCCAACGTGCACTGGTCCCGGCAGCTCCAGACGACGCCGCGGCACCGTCACTCTGCTCGACCGTGGTACGGCCAGCTGTGACCCCGAGCGCCGCGCGCACACTCGTCAACGTGAAGTCGAGATCGACAGAGCTCTCGATGGAACCCTTCTCAGCGACGGAAGTCAGGTAGCGCGCGGTTTCGCTGTCCTCCTCGGCAAGCAGTGTCCAGAGCGTGGCGCCCGTGACTGCGGCGATGAGCGGCGCGGAGCACGCACCCCCGAGTCTCCCATGGGGGGACGAGCCCGAGGAGCACCAGACCGGCTCGGCCCGACCGAGCGTAGCGTGCGGCGTGTCAAGAGGATGTAAGCGGTGGCCTTCTCGAAGGCCGCCGAAGGTCCGGAGACGCCCTGCCTTGGTCAGGGATACCCAGTGTCCTCCTCGCGGCTGAGCCACGCATGCTTGTCTGCACCCCAGGTGAGAGAGGTGCGGGCGGTGATGAAGTCCAGCGGCAGATCTGCGAAGTGGCCGTGCTGGTGCAAGTACTCGATGTATGGGCCGCCGTCGAGGGCTCGCGCGGGCAGTACGGCATCGTTGCGTCCGTCGAACTCGACCACGGGCACGCCCGAGCGCACACACAGAGCCATGTCGAAGGTCGCTGCTACTGAGACCCAGTGACCGTCTAGGTGGAACTGGTCGTAGCCGTGAGCAGGGAAATCGTCACGGCCGAGGCGTTCCTTGAGTCTCGGCGGCAGACGGTGGTTGCGGATGTGCGCCAGAGCCAGCCGCGTCGGGATACCGACGGCTCGCCCGAGTGCACAGAGCAGCACCGCCTTCTGCACGCAGTAGCCCTTGCCGACCTGCAGCACGAAGGATGCCCGGAAGTCCTCGGGGAACATCGAGATCATGAAGAGGTTGTAGGGGATCCGGTCACGCACGAACTCGAACAGCCGGATCGCCTTGTCACGATCGGAGTGGGCGTCCGCCACCACCTGCGACGCAGTGGCCCGCACGGCAGGATGGTCGATGTCGATGGCGGCCGTCGCCGTCAGGTACTTGTCCATACGCGCTCACCTCGTGAAGACCTGCGCCTCGGGCTCATTCTACGCGCTGCTTCGCCTTCCCTGTTCGACATGGACAACAGGTCTGTCGGCGCTGGGCCAGTCCGTGAGACGGGGCGAAGCGAACGCTCGCCCGACGCGCGCTACTATGTGCATGTACGTCACGCTCAGACACGCGGAGACGACCATCCGTGGACTTCAGGCCTACAGACGCCCAAGAGCACGCTACAGCGGCGGCGCGCACGTTCGCCGAGGCACAGCTTGCCCCTGGAGTCAGCCGACGAGACAGATCGGAAGAGCACACGTCTGAACTCCAGTCACCGCTCATTATC
>CAYMTC010000277.1:0-3175 GCA_964393265.1 uncultured Thermoleophilia bacterium | reverse complement strand
CCGTCGCACTCGTGCTGATAGCCGCGGGCCGTCTCCTGCGACTGGGCGCCCGCTGGATCGCCGGGCGCCTGGCCCGATGGCTGCCGCGCCGAGCCGGGATCGCCATAGCCTGGCTCATCGTCGCCGCCATCGTGGTCCTCGTGGGGAACGGCGTCCTGCTCCGCAGCCTGGAGTCGGCCGCCGACGGCATCTACCGATCCAAGAACGAAGGCACGCCACCCGGGATCGAGCGGCCCACGGAGAGCGAGCGCTCCGGGAGTCCCGCTTCGCTGGTCTCCTGGGCCTCGCTCGGCTATCAGGGCCGCAACTTCGTCGGGCGCGGGCCATCGCAGAGTGACCTGCGGGAGTTCAACGAGGCTGAGCCCCGACAGCCGATCAGGGTCTACGTCGGTCTGGACAGCGCCGCCACGGTGGAGGCTCGCGCAGCCCTGGTGGTACGCGAGCTGGAACGCACCGGCGCTTTCGACCGCGCCCTGCTCTGCGTGGCGACTCCCACGGGTACCGGCTGGCTAGAGCCGCAGTCAGTGGACACCCTCGAGTATCTGTACAACGGCGACACGGCGATCGCCGCGATCCAGTACTCGTACCTCCCCAGCTGGATCTCGTTCCTCCTGGACCCGGACGATGCCCAAGCCGCTGGGCGAGCACTCTATGCCGCTGTCTACGACCGCTGGTCGGAGCTGCCCGAGACGAGCCGTCCGCGCCTCATAGCCTACGGTCTAAGCCTGGGCTCCTACGGCATGCAGGCCGCCTTCAGTGGTGTGCAAGACCTGCAGACGCGGACGCAGGGCGCGCTCTTCTCAGGCACGCCGGACTCCACTGAGCTGTGGGCGGGGTTCACGGCCGAGCGCGACGCCGGCAGCCCTCAGTGGCTCCCTGTCTTGGAGGATGGGGAGACCGTGCGCTTCGCGGCCGCCAGCGCGGACTTCGCGCGGCCGCACGCCCGTTGGCACTCACCGCGCGTGATCTACCTCCAGCACGCCTCCGACCCCATCATCTGGTGGAGCTGGAAGCTGCTCCTGCAGAGGCCGGACTGGCTGCGCGAGCCGCACGGCCGCGACATCTCGCCGCACATGCACTGGTTCCCGTTCGTGACGTGGGCACAGGTGAGCGTGGACCAGTTCGTCGGCACGCTCGTGCCGCCCGGCCATGGCCACAACTACGGGAACATGATGGTGTCAGCGTTCGTGACACTCCTCTCGCCACCCGGCTGGGACCAGCAGAAGACAGAAGCCCTCCAAGCGGTCATCGATGAGTACCCGATCGAGTAGCCGCTGGGAGGAGAATGGCTCGTCTGCCCAAGCCGCCGCGACGGGCAACAGGAGCCATCACTCCTGACGGCCGCCCGTGACGAAAGCGACGGCGCGAGGGCTGTGAGAGGAGGCGCCGTGGGAGCAAGCGACCGGCGCAGCACACTTTGGCCCGAGCTGGCGGCCGTAGGGCTGCTCCTCAGCTACGGCGCGCTGCTGGCGCTCGCGGTCCCAGAGGTCGCGTACACGCCGGTGAACCTAGCGGTCGCTGGGATCGCACTTCTCGTCGCTCATCGACTCGGCGTGTCGTGGGAGGACCTGGGCCTCTCGCGCAGCCGCATCTCATACGGCCTCCGTCTGGGAGCCCTATGGGTGCTGCCCGTAGCCGCAGGCGTCGGCCTGGCCGTGGCCATACCCCTGACCCGTGGCTGGTTCGCCGACGAGACGATCCAGGGAATGGGCACGTGGCAGACGGTCTACCATGCGCTGGTGCGCGTCCCCTTCGGCACTGCGCTCGCGGAGGAGCTCCTGTTCCGCGGAGCCCTGCTGGGTCTCCTGCTGAGGCGACACCGCCCCGCGGCCGCCCTCGCCGTCAGCTCCGTCGTGTTCGGGCTCTGGCACGTGGTCTCCACAGTGCAGCGCTTGGAGGAGAACCAGGCCGCTGCCGGTACCGACGCCTGGGGGCAGGTGGCGATCGTCGGCGGCGCGGTCGTCTTCACGACGATCGCTGGCATGTTCTTCGGGTGGCTGCGGCTGCGTTCAGGCAGCATCCTGGCGCCATGGCTAGTCCACTCGGCGACCAACCTGCTGGCCCTCGGTGCTGCGCGTTGCGGGCCGCCCGACAGGTAGCCGCCGGGCGGCGTGTCGCGGGTCGCCCGACAGAAGGCCGCCCGGCGACCCGCCCCCATTCTAGAGACTCATCGATGAGTCAGGGGTCGCGGTACACCCGTCGTGCGGCGAGCCCTCGCCTTGAGACGAGCGCTCAGCGACCTGCTCCTCGATGGCCTCCATCACGGCGTCGGCCAGCTCCTGGCTGAGCTCGCCGACCTCGACCAGGCCGTCCAGCGCCGTCTGTATCTGGGCGAGCCGCTCAGTCCAGTCCCGACCTCCGCCGCCCATGCCCTGTCCGTCCGTACACTCGATGTCGCCCTCGATAGCCGACTCAGTGAGGGCCATCTGCTGCTCGGTGAGGACGTCGGTCTCCACCAGCTGCATCAGAGCGGTCGCTATGCGACCGGTGCCCGAGGTGCCCACGCCCTGACCTCCGCCTTGACCGTAGCCCTCGCCCTCACCTTGGCCCTTCGCGGCCTGGCCCTGCCCTTGCCCGGCGAGACCATCCGTGGCCGCCGTCTCCTCCTCCTGCCCACAGGCCGCCACAGTCGCGGCGACTGCGACCAGGAGAGCGACGGTGAGGACTCCGGCGAGGACACGGCGCCGAGGGGACCCCGCCCGATCGGTCGTGACGCGGCTCTTCATGCGGATCATGTCGGTCCACACTCCTTCCCGAGATCGATGCTCGTCGTGTGCTTGTTCTGTCCAGCCGTTCTGTCCACAGTGTTATCCCATACGCGCATCAGGTACTTCTGTGCGTACGCTGTGAGAACGCTGAGAGATGCGGCGGAGCGCCAGAGGCGTATGCTACGCAGCTATGAAGCGCACGTGGTCTGGCCTCATGTTCATCCTGTGGGTGGCACTCATCGTGCTCATCCTCGTCACACCGCAGACCATCGACGAGCTCTGGGTCTGGGTGCGCGGCCTCTCGTGGCCCCTGGAAGTCCTCGTCTGGGTCGTCTTCCTGCCGTGGATGCTTGGTCTTGCAGTCTGGCAGACCGACTGGGCCGAGTGGCTCCGCTGGGTGATCATCGCGGTCCTGGCGTTGGGCTGGACCGCGGCTTCCTCACCGCACAAGCACTGACGCTCCCCGG
>CAYMTC010000276.1:0-3208 GCA_964393265.1 uncultured Thermoleophilia bacterium | reverse complement strand
GGAGTCGACTCGTCCTATCTGTTGGCAGCCTGCGCGGAGGTGCTCCCCAAGGAGCACATCCTGGCTCTCACGGCCTCCTCCGAGACGTTCTGGCATCCAGCGCCTGCTACGCTCTCGGATCTCCCCAAGGCCCTAGGAGTGGAGCACCGAGAAGTGCGCACGCACGAGCTCGAGCTGCCCGCCTTCAGCGAGAACCCCCGAGACAGGTGCTACCACTGCAAGAGAGAGGTGTTCGGGGCGCTCTTGCGCGAAGCGCGGGCCGCCGGTCATGAGGTGCTCCTCGACGGTACGCACGCCGACGACGACCACGATCCTCGGCCGGGAGCTCTGGCTGCTAGGGAGCTGGGAGTGCGCAGTCCACTCCGCGAGGCATGTCTGGGCAAGGACGACGTGCGAGAGCTCTCACGTCGCGCCGGCCTCTCCACGTGGGACATGCCGTCCTCCGCTTGTCTGGCGTCGCGGTTCCCGTACGGCACGGCGATCACTCGTGAGCGGCTGGAGCGCGTACGCGTGGCCGAGGAAGGTCTCCGTGCAGTGGGGTTTCGACAAGTGCGGCTGCGTTTCCACGGCGACATAGGTCGCGTGGAGCTGGCGCCGCACGACTTGACCTCCGCGCTGCGGGAGAAGATCAGGCAGCGCATCGTCGAGGTGGTGCGAGGCGCCGGGTTCTCGTACGTGGTGCTCGACCTTCAGGGGTATAGGGTCGGCAGCATGAACGAGGTGACCGGCGATCAGGCCCAGAGCGATCGCACCCAAGAGGAGTCGCAGTCCGTCTCGTGGAGAGGAGCACGGTGAACCCACAGGAGTTGCGCGATCTGCTGCGGGCTGTGCGCGACGGCCATGAGGACGTAGAGGCGGCGTACAAACGACTCGTCAAGTTACCGTTCGAGGATCTGGGTTTCGCGCACGTCGACCACCATCGTGAGCTACGCAGAGGCTACGGCGAGGCCATCTTCTGTGCGGGCAAGACGGTCGAGCAGGTGGTGGAGATCGCGAAGCGCATGGCGGCTTATGGCCACACCAACGTGCTGGCCACCAGAGCGTCCGCGGCGGCGCTCGAGGCGTTGGCCGGCGCGGTCCCTGTGGAGCTGCATCCAGATGCGGGTCTGGCCATCATCAACCCGACCCCGGTGCAGGCGGTCGGGCTGGTCTGCGTCTGCAGCGCCGGCACATCAGACATCCCGGTGGCAGAAGAGGCGGCGCTCACCGCATCTTGTGCCGGCAGCCGCGTCGAGCGCGTCTACGACGTGGGTGTGGCCGGTATCCACCGATTGCTGTCCCACCGCGAACTGCTGGAGCAAGCTAATGCGGTCGTAGCGGTGGCAGGTATGGAGGGAGCGCTTGCCAGTGTCATCGGGGGACTCGTGGCATGCCCCGTGGTGGCTGTGCCCACAAGCATCGGCTACGGAGCCAGCCTTGGCGGCATCGCCGCACTCCTCTCCATGTTGAACTCATGCTCGCCCGGTGTCGCGGTCGTGAACATCGACAACGGGTTCGGGGCGGGCTACATGGCCAATCTCATCAACCATCTGGCCGTTCAAGAGGCACAGACTACTGGAGGCGAGAAATGAGGGTCGTCTACCTCGATCCGTTCAGCGGCGTCAGCGGCGATCTGCTGCTGGGCGCCGTCGTCGACGCAGGGGTCGATATCGCCGAACTGCAAGCCGCCATAGACCGGCTCGGCATCGACGGGCTGCGCCTTACCCACCGCGAGGTCCAGCGGAACAGCATCCGTGCCACAAAGGTCGACGTGGAGTTCCCGCCGCAGGAGGAGCACCGCCACCTCAGCGACATCGTGCGGATCCTGGAGGCTGCGGGCCTGCCGGAGCCAGTCACGACCCGCGCCATCGCGGTCTTCTTGCACTTGGCCGAGGCCGAGGCCGCGGTGCATGGCATGTCCCTGCAAGAGGTGCACTTCCACGAGGTCGGGGCGGCCGATGCGTTGGCCGACGTCGTCGGTTCGGTGACGGGGCTCCATCTGCTCGGCGCCGACGAGGTGCTCGTGGGGAGTGTCAATGTGGGAGCCGGCCACGTGCAGTGCGCGCACGGTCTGCTGCCAGTGCCGGCGCCGGCGACGGTGGGACTGCTCCGCGGCTGGGTGTGCCACTCTGCCGGACCGCAGCGGGAGCTCACGACGCCTACGGGCGCGGCCCTGGTCACGACGCTCGGACGTCAGGTGGACCATCTCCCCGAGCTACGGCTGGAGCGCAGCGGTCACGGGGCGGCAGACAGCGACCCGGCCGGCTGGCCTAACGTGCTACGCATCATCGTCGGCGAGGCGGCCTCAGATGCTGTGCCCGTCGACAGTGACCGTGCCATAGCCGCGGCTGCAGACCATGCTCGAGAGCAGGTGGCGGTGGCAGGGCACCCACACTCACACGAGCATCACCACTCACACGAGCACCACCACCACGCCGCCCCGGCGGGCGACTAGCCGGCCTCGGCGAGGTCCTGGGGCAGCGTCACGGTCGGTGGGCGCCCAGGAGTCGACGCCGAGGCTACGGAAGGCGATGGCTGAATGATGAGCAGCAGGACGATCAGAAGCGCCGGTCCTTCGCCGGTCGCAGACTGCGTGAAGAAGGTCCTGTGAGCGCCGCGACGCTGCGCATACTCGGCGTGTCTGGCAGTCCGCGCGTCAAGTCCACGCACTACGCTGTCAGCGTGGCTCTAGAACACGCGCGGGAGCGTTGGGGCGCCGAGACCGACTACTTCAGCCTGCACAAGAAGGACATCGGCTTCTGCCTGCACTGCGACACCTGCGTCAAGAAGAAGCAGGGCTGCATACTCGACGATGATATGCAGCAGCTCTACCCCAAGCTGCTGGAGGCCGATGCCTGGATCCTCGGCACTCCTGTCTACCAAGGCACCATCAGCGGTCAGCTCAAGGCAGTGCTGGATCGCTGCCGTGCGGTGGTCGCCAAGGACCCGCATGCGTTGCGCAACAAGGTGGGCGCGGGTATCTGCGTCGGCGGCGACCGCAACGGTGGACAAGAGCCCGCGCTTCACGTGCTGACGGACTTCTTCATCATCAACGAGATGCTGCCGGTGGGCGGAGGCTCGTTCGGGGCCAACCTCGGCGCCGCAGTCTGGTCCCACGATCTCGGCGCCGCCGGTGTCAAGGATGACGAGGAAGGCCTACGCGCTATCCGACGTGTCACGGACCGCCTCGTCGAGGTCGCACGAGTCCTGGGAGCCTGAGCTATGGTCG
>CAYMTC010000275.1:0-3213 GCA_964393265.1 uncultured Thermoleophilia bacterium | reverse complement strand
CCCCCCCACCCTCTCCTACACTCTTTCCCTACACGACGCTCTTCCGATCTCGAGCACCAGCGCCGCGGGCACCGGCTCTGGCACCCGTTCCAAAGCCTGCTCCAGGATGCTTCGCTCGATCTGCTGACGTTCGGCGTTGCAGGCATCGAGCCGCTGCGCGAGCGGCAAGGCGCTGGAGCGGTCCGCCGCCCGCAGCAGCTCAAGAGCCAGCCCGGCGTCTCCCAACCTGCCGGCCGCATTGATGCGTGGCGCGAGCCTGAAGGAGAGGGTCTCTGAACTCACAGCATCACCGCTGCTGCCTGTGATCTCGAGCAGCGCCTGCAGGCCCGGCTGGGGCGACGTGGCCAGCCGTGCCAGCCCCATCTGCACGAGGACCCTATTCTCGTCGACCAGGGGGACGACGTCCGCCACCGTGCCGAGCGCCACCACGTCGAGGTACTTGCGCAGGGCCAGCGGTACCTCGACCGCATCCTGCGAGGACGTCTCGAGCAGCGCGTGCGCCAGCTTGAAGGCCACCCCGACGCCCGCCAGCCCCGAGCACAGGGCGGTGTCGACCTGAGGTGAGACGACGTGGCACGGCGGCAGCTCTGGCCCAAGCGCGTGGTGGTCAGTGACGAGCACGTCGATGCCAAGGTCGAGCGCCCGCTGCACGGCCGCACCGTCGCGGGTGCCGCAGTCGACTGTGACCAGCAGGCGGGCGTTCGCCTCAGCGGCCTCTTCGACGGCGGCCATCGACAGGCCGTACCCGTCCCTGAAGCGGTGCGGCAGACGGACCCGCACCTGGCCGCCCAGCTCTTCCAGCGTGGACGCCAAGACGAAGGCAGCAGTGATGCCGTCGGCATCGTAGTCGCCGTGCACGACGATGCCGTGCCCGTGGCGTAACGCTGCGTCGAGCCGTTTGGCGGCGGCGGCCACTGTGGCCGACCGTAGAGGATTGCTCACCACGAAGGGCGGCGCCAGGAACTGACCCGCGCGTGCGGCATCCGTGTGGCCGCGGCGCACCAGGATCTCGGCAGTGACCCGACTGACGCCTAGGCCAGCGGCCACCGAGCGCACGGCGTGCAGATCGACCGGACTGATGGACCAAGGGGCGGTCATGGTCTGGTCAGGATACCGCCCCCCGCGGACGGGTGATGGTGACGAGGCCGACGGGACCTCACTCTGAAGAGATGGAGCCACCGGGAGCCGTCTGCGTCGCCGGTGGCTCGGGCTCCGTAGCGGCCTCTTCTTGGGCGGTGTCCACGGGGCTGGCCAAAGAGCTGCCCGCCTCGGCGGCCCGCAGCCGCTCGTACACCTGCTGGAGCTCGGTCTGCAGCTTGCGCCGGTCGCCCGTCGCCCCGACTCTGGCGATGGCGCCGATAAGCACTCCAAGCAGAAGGGTGAGCCCGGCGACGATACCCGACAGGCTGAGCAGCGAGACGTCCTCCCAGGTGCCGAACACGTAGTCCAGGTCTACTACCTGGTCCTGGTTGACCGCTCCCACCGCCAGCACGAGCAGCGCCACGACCAGCAACACTATGACGATGTTCTTCACGGGACCCCCGGGGACGACGTGGTGCAGTCACCGACGTGCCTCAGTATAGCAACCCCGTGCCCTGCTGGAGATGGGCTCTCCTCGCGCGCCTCACACGCCGTCGACGACCACTATCTTGGCGTCTTGTCGTGCCGTATCGACCCACGTGCCGAGAGCAGCGGCACGCTCGCGACGCGTGAGCTCAGCGCGCACTTCCTCCGCCACCGCGGTGAAGGGTTCCACATGCCGAGGCTGCCTGTCGGCTACGGCGAACACATACCATTGTGCATTCACCTGGACCGGCGAGCTGAGGCCGCCCGGGTCCAGACCTTCGATGGCTGTCCGCACCCCATCGGGAAGGGAGTCGACGGTCACCCAGCCGTACGCACCCTGGTTCTGCTTGAGCTCCGGATCTATCGAGAACTGCGCCGCCGCGTTGCCGAACGGTTGCCCCGCGAGGATGCGGTCTCTGACCGACTCCGCGATGCGTTCCGTACGTACGGCGATGCCCAGAAGGTCCACTGCCGCTTCAGTCGTGAACGCATCGCTGTTCTCTCGGTAGAACCGTCGCGCGTCAGCGGTGGTGGCCTGCAGACCGCCGAACTTGGCGTCCTGGAGAGCCTCGCTGAGCAGAGAGACGGCGACGCCTGCGCGAAGCTGGGCCATGCTCGCCGAGGCGGCGGTCAGCTCCGCGTTGAGCTCCTCCGCACCACCTACGGCCGCCGTGAGCTCCGCCATACGCTCGTCCAGCCGCTCGTCGCCCACCGTGACACCGAGGCGCTCTGCCTCCTGGGCGATCAGCTGCTCGTCGGTCGCCTGGCGACGCGCCTCCTGCGCGTCGAGCGGCTCTCCCGAGAACCTGGCGACTGCCTGTATGCGGCGTACGTCGGAGCGCCGGACGGGCGAACCGTTGACGGTCAGCACCACAGGGTCCTGGGACTCCGGATCATCGGCGCAGCCGACAGCGCACAGAGCCGCCCCCGCGAGGAGGCAGACCAGCGTCAGGAGGCGGAGTGCCGTCCTCCAGGCGAGGGCGGGACCGACTCGCGGCAGCGATGCATCGGTCCCGCCGCCCCGCTCAGCGAGGTGCACCGGGCGAAGAGGTAGGCCCATGTGCCAAGCCCTCGTCGCGACCATGACCGATGGCTGCTTCGGCGCGGCCGGCCTGGTCGCCGGCGACCCCCGGCCCAGACCCATGGTAGCGCGTGGCGAAGTGGCAGGCGACGAGGTGGCCTACCCCCGCGTCTCCGGTGCACTCCAGCGGTGGAGCCTCCTTGGCGCAGATCTCCTGCGCCCGCGGGCAGCGTGGGTGGAAGACGCATCCCGCCGGTGGGTCAGCCGGGCTGGGCACGTCGCCCTCGAGGATGATGCGCTGCCGACTGCGCTCGGTCTGCGGATCGGGGATGGGCACCGCCGAGAGCAACGCCTCGGTGTAGGGGTGCTGCGGGTAGTCGTAGAGCACGTCGCTACCGGCGATCTCCACGATCTTGCCCAGGTACATGACCGCCACCCTGTCGGAGATGTGCTTGACCACCGAGAGGTCGTGGGCGATGAACAGGTAGGTGAGCCCCAACTCGTCCTGCAGATCGTCGAGCAGGTTGATGACCTGTGCACGGATGGAGACGTCCAAGGCACTGACCGGCTCGTCGCAGACGATGAAGCGGGGGTTGAGCGCCAGCGCCCGCGCCACACCGATGCGC
>CAYMTC010000274.1:0-3221 GCA_964393265.1 uncultured Thermoleophilia bacterium | reverse complement strand
AGCTGGTCAGCCGCGGCGTGCTGTTGGGCTTCCGCCTGCGTACGCCGCTGGGGCGTGCCCTGTCTGTGGCCTACCGTCCCGGCATCGCCGTGCTGCGGCGCATGTGGAGCCGTAGCGCGTCCGCCGGTCTGCTGCGGGCTGTGCGGTGGTTCGTGCGGCCGGTACCGGGCCCCGGCTTTGGCCGCGGGGAGCCGGTGGGGCCGCGGCGCCCCGCTCTGGGCGCGCGCAGCCTGCACTGTGTGAACTGCGGCGAGTGCAACGACGTGTGCCCGGTCTACGACGCCGTAGGTGTGCGCCTGCCGCAGATCCTCACGCACCTGGGCGAGCTGGCTTACGCAGGCCGTCGGCTGCCCCCAGAGGCCGCCTCACTGCTGCAGGTGTGCATGCGCTGCGGCGGCTGCGAGGAGGTCTGCCAGGCTGGCATACCGCATCTGGCGGTGTACGCGAAGATGGACGCCGCCGCCGGACTGCCTGCCGACAGAGAGGCGCACGTCGCGCAGCTGGCGGCGCTGCGCGGGTCGCCACGCTACCGTAGCCGCTTTCTCGACGTGCGGCCGGGGATGTATCTGCGCCGGTCGCCCGCTCCTCTGTCGGGCACGCCTCAGTACATCGTGCTGCGCGCCGAGGCGCAGGATGGCCCGGCCGCCACCTGCCTGCACTGCGGCGCCTGTGTCCCAGTGTGTCCCACCGGCGCCAACCGCGAGTTCGAGGCGGACGATGCCCGGCTCATCACGACCGATGAGCTGAGCTGCATCGGCTGTGGGGCCTGTGTAGAGGTCTGCCCAGCCAACCGCCGCAACGGCGGGCAGACGCTGCGCGTCATGGCGGCGCCATCTGCGGCGTGGTTCGAGGCGCTTGAGGAGCTCCTGTGAGCGCCTCGTACCAGGCTCACGGGCAGCCGTCACGTAGCACAGACGCCTCGACTGTGGCGCGCGCGGCTCGGGCTCAAAGCGCAACCGCCCTTGACGACTCAGGTCCTCTTCACGATCCAGGTTTCCGGCACGACGGGCACGTCCTCCATGATGCGCGTCTCCTGCACGACGCTCGCGCCCTGTGGGAGCAGGTCCTCACCCTGGTCGCGGATCCGGACAGTCCTCGCGTGGCGACCGACTCGCCTGCTCGCGGCCTCCTGCACGCTCTGCTGCAGCGCGCCGGCGTGGATGACGACCACTTCTGGGCGCTCGAGCGCGGGCGTCGCAGCCAGCTGTTCCTGTCCACCTACGCCGCCAGGCTGCGCGATGTGCCGCACCTTGAGCTCACGGCTTTCGACGTGGACAAGCTGCTCAAGGAGAGGTTCCGACGCGAGCCCCTCACGCTCGGGGCAGCCTGGCACCACGGCTACTGGCGGTCGTACTTTTCCCATGCGGCCATCACCCATCCGGCCAACGACGGCCTCCGCGAGGAGTTCTCTACCGCCTGGGACATCGTGCGCAAGGTCCCAGCGCTCATCGAGTACGCTCGGGGAGGCCGGCAGGTCGCTCACTCGCGGTCGGTGCGGCTCGACATGCCGATCGTCGTGGGCCCGCTGCCGTATGACGAGGACGGCACGATGGGTGTGGCATACCTGCGTGCCGTAGCTGCGGCCGATCCGGGGCACGATCTCAAGACTCGCACTCTAGTGGTCGTGCCGGCAGAGACGGCCCGGCGGCAGGCGGCAGCCCTCATGCCGTACGCCGCGCATGTGGTGCCGCGGCTTGCTCCTCGGCATCTGGACGAGCTCATGCACGACGCGGCCTGTACGAGCGCAGAGTGGGGCGGCACCAGCGAAGAGGTGGCGGATGCTCCGTCGGCGCTGGTGCGAGCGGCGCGCGTCGTGGAGATCGATGCCAGCGACCCCGTCGCTCTGGCTGCCTGGAGCGGCAGCGCGGACCCGGCCGAGGCGCTGGCACTGGCCGTCGATGCTGTCCGTCGTGTACACGGCGACGCGCTCGTCGCCGTCTACCTGCGCTACGCGCCGCGGACGGCCGGTCGCGACAAGGTCTTCTGGGCGCTTCTCGAGGCGGCCGCCCGCACGGACGGGGTGGCGCTGATCCACTACCACAGCGGGCCACAGAAGTCCTACAGGCTCACTCCACAGGTGGACACGTTCCTCAAGGACAAGCTCTTGCGCGCCCGCGTGCAGCTTCTCTGCGCGGGCGGCGACACGGACACGCATGCGTCGGCGGCCACCGTCTACGAGGCGGTGCTGTTGGGCGCCAACGGCGGCGCCATGACGTACGCCGCAGCCATCCCGCTGGCGCCCGACGTGGTCGACGTGCTCCACGGCGCCCACCCCGGCATCGTCGAGGCTGCTCTAGCCGCCAGCGATGCCGACCAGCTGCGCGATTGGGCTCTCAACACGCTCACCTGCTGGCAGCACAGCGTCCTCGAGTTCCTGTCGTGCATGGGCATAGACGACGTGCAGAAGACGTCCGGGAACACCATGGCGATCACCATGACCGACGACTGGGTGCGCGAGGTGGACGCGCTGGCCACGGCGGAGTTCGGTCGGCTCAACGCGGCGGCCAATCGTCGGCGTGTGGCCGCCGAACCAGTACCGGATTCCGTGGCGCAGCGGTATAAGGTCTCCACGCTGCTTCTGGAGCTTGCCCCTGGCCTCCCGTTGGTCAACGCTGCGCGTATCCTGGCGCAGCGTGACGCCAGCTACCACGGCGGCAACTCCAACCGGGCTCTCACGGCCGACTTCCTGGAGAGCATCTACCGTATGGCGGCTGGCGAGATGCCCACCGTCGACGACTTCTTCATACGCGGCGCCCAGGACGAGTGGTCGCTCGATGGCGTAGGAGTGCGGCTCTCGCGGGAGTCCGTCGCCTGGTCCTTGGACCGATTGCGCCGCGACCCGGCGCTGCTCGACTACGTCTCGTTGGCCGTGCCGCGCGGGTTCCTGCGCCCTGGCGCGGTGCCAGCGGGCGCTCGGGTCACTGTGCACTCGGCGCCCGAGCGCCCGGCTCTGGCGCGGCTCGTCGCCGACGGCGAGGGCGGCTTCCAGCGTCGCTTCACTGACACGCACGCGCTGGCCAAAGCCCTCGCCGATGGTACCGAGCCGCCGCCGTCGCTGTGGCTGCGGGCGGTGGACCCGGAGGGCGGTGAGCAGCTTCTGGAGCTCACCGCCATCGGACACGGCGCGCACGGCGCCAGCGTCCTGCGCGCGTCCACCGACGGTCGCATCGTGGTCCGCCGCGACCCACGTGCGGGCCTGGTGCTCTCGGGCTTAGGCGTCC
>CAYMTC010000273.1:0-3227 GCA_964393265.1 uncultured Thermoleophilia bacterium | reverse complement strand
ATGAGCATGTCGTAATGGTGGCTTCAAGATTCAGGGGAGCAAGATACGCGCATGCTCAGAGAGCACCCGCTGCTCGCGTGCGCTCACCTCATCGACGGCTACCGCAAGCCACCGCGACGGTAGGGCAGGGTGGTGCGGGGCTCTTCTGCCGACGAGGGGTTTGTGCACGGGGTCGCTGCTGCTAGAATGCGTCTTCGCCGCGCGAGCCGGCTGGGTGGCCGTAGCTCCGGCGGCGTCCTCATGCGGGGGCGTAGTTCAGCTGGTTAGAACGCCGGCCTGTCACGCCGGAGGTCGCGGGTTCGAGTCCCGTCGCTCCCGCCACTAGCTCCCGCCGCAACCTCCCTCGTAGCGCGCCGATGCCTAGACGCGCCCTTCTCACAGTGGACCCAGTCTGAGGCGCGCGACGATGAGCACGGCGGCGCCCAGCCCTGCGCAGGCCGCGCCGTACGCGAACGTCGCCCACGGACCCACCACGCTCCAGAGTACGCCCCCGACGGTGCTTGCCGCAAAGCTGGCAAGACCACTCGCCGTGTAGTAGAGGCCGAGGCCGGCGCCATGTTCCTCCTGCGGGACCACCCGGGTGATCAGGGCCTTGCTGGTACCCTCGGTGGCAGCGATGTACACGCCGTAGGCAGCGAACAGGCCGACGAGTGCCGAGAGGGAGTCGGCCGCTGCGAACCCCACGTAGACGGATGCGAAGACCACGTAGCCGGTGAAGACGAGCGACAGCTGGCCAACGCGGTCGCTGAAGCTGCCAGCGGGCAGCGAGACGACGGAGTACGTGACGTTGTAGAGGACGTACAGCAGGATGACGCCGGTGACCCCGACGCCGGCGTCCTGGGCTTTGAGCAGGATGAACATGTCGCTGGAGTTGCCGACTGCGAAGAGGAGAGCGCCTGACAGCAGCCAGCGGAATGCCGGGGCTCTGGGGAGGGAGAGACGGAATGCGCCGCGCCGTCCAGCCGTGCCGCGCTCGCGCACCAGCCACACGACGACGAAGACGCTCGCAGCGCCCGGCACCGCTGCCAGCGCGAAGATCCAGCGCAGCGGCACGTCCAGATGCACCAGCAGCAGGCCGACAAGCGGGCCCACGACGGCGCCGGCCGTGTCCAGAGCACGATGGAGGCCGAAAGCGGCGCCGCGCTCGTGCGGCTGTGTACTCGCGGCGATGAGGGCGTCGCGGGGTGCGCTGCGCATCCCCTTGCCCAGCCGGTCGACGAAGCGTCCGGCCAGGGCGAGCGGCCAGACGGTGGCGGCGGCGACGAGCAGCTTGCCCGCCGCCGCCAGTCCGTACCCGCCGACCGCGATGGCGCGCCGCTTGCCGACGCGGTCGGACCACTGGCCGAACGGATACCTCGTGATGCTGGCGGTGGCCTCGGCGATGCCCTCGATGAGCCCAAGTACAGCTGCGGGCGCACCGAGCACGCCGGTCACAAACAGCGGGAACAGCGGATAGACGATCTCCGAGCTGAGATCGGCGAAGAAGCTGACGACCCCGAGCGAGCGTACATTGCGGTCGAGCAGTCTTATCTGCGACCGTCTGGCAGTGGGCGCCACACTCGCGACTGCGGGTTGATCCTCGGTGTGGCGGTTCATGCTGGCCGAGTTGAGCTGGCATGGACGCTCATGCAGCACCCACCACACGAGACCCGCACCGGACGCGGGTCGGCTACCGCGCTGAAGGACTGAAGCCTACGTCGAGTCGCCGTTGACGAGCTCCTCGATCTCCCGCAAATGCTTGTCCATCGCGGAACACACCGCTTGCGGGTCGCGCGACTCCATGGCTGCGAGGATGACCTTGTGTTCGGCGATGGTGGCTTCTGGCCGGTCTTGATCTCGGGGCGTGAGTCCTTCGATGAGCATGGCCAGCTCCTTTATGACCTCGCTCTGGAGATGGAACAGTAGATTGCTGCGCGCCGCGCGTCCTATGGCGTAATGGAACTTGAAGTTGCCGTATATCCACTGGGGAGACTCGCTGCCCGCCTTCTCCTGCAGGTGGAGTGCCTTGTGCATCTCAGCTATGTCATCGTCGGTCGCCCGCACGGCAGCGAGACGCGCTAGCTCCATCTCCACGGGCCGGCGTGCCTCGACTAGTTCACGCAGACTGCCGGCGAGGCGACGGGACGAGAGCTTCAGGATGCTGGGCGGTATCACGGACGACGCCACGACGATACCTCCGCCGGCGCCTCGCTTCACCGTCAGAACGCCCGCGCGGGTGAGGACACGCACTGCTTCGCCGACCGTTGGCCGACTCACCTGCATGGCGCGGGCAAGCTCGTCGATAGTGGGGAGTCTCGCCCCGATCTCATAGACGCTGGTATGCACCGCGTGAGAGAGCTGATCGACGACCTCCTCGAAGGCGCGTGATCCGACGATGGGCTTGAAGACCGCCGATGCTTCTAGCTGTGTCGTAGTCCCTCCGTTCCGCTTGGTGCCGGACAGGGCGCAGGTGCGCCGATGCTATCCAAGTGAGCTCCCGAAGGACAGCTCTGACGGTGCGCACGGGGTCGTTGCGCCGCTGGTCATCGGCCCCCTGCCGCGTGGGTCACGACACCATCGCAGACGGTCAACTGGACGTCGATGTCTGCGATGGCGCTGGGGATGGCGTGCGGGTCTGCAGCGAGCGCGACGAGATCGGCGGCCTTTCCTACGGCGATCGAGCCCCTCTGAGCCTCTTCGTGACCCACCCAGGCGCCATTGTAGGTGAACATGCGTATCGCGGTGTCAAGACTTGTGCGGCGCGACTGGCGCGGGTTGTTCACGAGGGCGTGGATGCCCGCCAGGGGGTCGATCGGCGTCACTGGGCTGTCGGACCCTCCGGAGACCATCAGCCCCTCTCTAGTCAGTCGGGCGAACGGCTCCATACGTTCCGCTCTGTGTTCCCCGAAGGAGCGGACGTACTCATTGCGTTCAGGCCTATCCCAGAGATACGAGAACGCAGGCTGCATCGGCAGCGCCAAGCGGAGTGCGGCGGCCTGCTGGATAGCCCATTCCGTCGGGAGCTGGAAGTGTTCGACACGGTGTCGGCGGTCCGGCCGAGGGTCGGCAGCCATGGCTGCGGCATACGCGCCGACGAGCACATCTATCGCCTTGTCGCCGATGGCGTGCATGCCCACTTGGAGGCCGGCTTGATGCGCACGCGCCACGAATGCCCGGATCGTGTCCTCTTCGTAGTTCAAGAGATCGGAAGAGCGTCGTGTAGGGAAAGAGTGTAGGATAGGGTGTTG
>CAYMTC010000272.1:0-3239 GCA_964393265.1 uncultured Thermoleophilia bacterium | reverse complement strand
ATCTCGTGACTGGAGTTCAGACGTGTGCTCTTCCGATCTGAGAAGGTGTCGTCCACATGCCCCGTCCCGGTGGTCGTCGCGGGCGGCAAGAAGCTGCCCGAGAAGGAAGCGCTGGAACTCACCTACAATGCCATCTCGGCTGGGGCCGTCGGCGTCGACATGGGACGCAACATCTTCCAGAGCGACTCGCCGCAGGCCATGATCCAGGCCGTGGCCGCGGTGGTGCACGACAACGCCTCGCCGGCCCAGGCCTTCGAGATCTACCGCGAGCAGAAGGAAGTGTGCGGCACCGTCGAGAACGCGGAGGGTGCCGCCCTCGACGACACGCGGAAGATCTGAGCGGCTCCCGGAGCCTCAGTCAGACCGGGGGTCATCCATGTCGCACTCCAAGAAGACCATGCGTGTCGCCGTCTACCACTCCAACGCGGACATCCGCCTGGAGGAACGCCCGGTCCCGCAAGTGGGGCCGGCCGAGGTCCTGGTCCACATCCGCGCGTCCGGCATCTGTGGCTCAGACGTCATGGAGTGGTACCGCGTGCCCAAGGCTCCCCTCGTCCTGGGCCACGAGGTAGCGGGTGACATCGTCGAAGTAGGCAGCCAGGTCAGCCACCTGCACGTGGGGCAGCGTGTGGTCGTCTCCCATCACGTGCCCTGCAACACATGTCCGCTGTGCCTTGCTGGCGCGCACACCGCCTGTCACACACTCCACACCACCAACTTCGACCCCGGCGGCTACTCGGAGTACGTCCGTGTGCCCCCTCTCCAGACAGATCGTGGAGTCTTCGTCCTTCCCGACCACCTCACCTACGAGGAAGGCACGTTCGTCGAGCCGCTGGGCTGTGTGGTGCGCGCACACCAGCACGCGGCGCCGCGACCAGGGGCTTCCGTGTTGGTCGTGGGCGCCGGCATCGCCGGACTGCTCCACGTGCGCCTTGCCGTCGCCCTGGGAGCTGGCCCGGTCTTCGCCACCGACGTCAGCGAGTACCGGCTCGCGGTCGCGCGCCGCTCCGGCGCCACCACGTTCAATGCCATCGAGGCCGGCGACGCACTACCCGATCTGCTGCGGGAGGCCAACGACGGCCGCCTGCCGAGCCTCGTCATGCTGTGCACGGGGGCGCCGTCCGCTATAGAGCAGGGGCTGTCATGCCTGGAGTCGGGCGCCACCTTCGTCTTCTTCGCTCCCCCGCCGCCCGACACGCCGCTGACCATGCCTATGGCCGAGCTCTGGCGGCGGGAGGTGACCGTACGCACAGCTTACGGAGCGGCGCCGGCCGACTTTGCCATGGCGATGAGCCTCATCGCCGCACGGCGGGTGCCCGTGGCCGATCTGGTCACCCATCGGCTGCCCTTGGACGACATCGTACGGGGATTCGCACTGGTCACCGAGGCCGACGAATCGGTGAAGGTGATCATCACACCCTAGGCGCAGGTCTCTTACACAGGCTTGCGCTTGTCCACGACCCTCACGGCCTTGCCCTCACTGCGCTGGATGGCTTTGGGCTCCTTGAGGCGCACCTTGACCTGGATGCCAAGAACGTTGTAGATGCGCGCCTGCACGCCGCGCTCGAAGCGCTCCAAGTCACCCATCGTCTCGGGGAAGATGTCTTCGCCCACCTCGATCCACACCTCGACCATGTCGAGGTACCCCTGGCGATCGACCACGATCTGGTAGTGCGGCTCGATCTCGGGGATGGTCATGAGCACTTCTTCGATCTGGCTGGGGAAGACGTTGACGCCTCGGATGATGAGCATGTCATCGCTGCGCCCGACCGGCTTGGTGATGCGGGCGAAGGTGCGACCGCACTCACACGGCTCGTAGATGATGCTGCACAGGTCGCGCGTACGGTAGCGGATGAGCGGCTGCGCGGTGCGTGTGAGCGTGGTGATGACCAATTCTCCGACCTCGCCTTCTGGCAGCGTCTCCAGCGTCTCGGGGTGCACGATCTCGACGAGGTAGTGGTCTTCGTTCACGTGCATGCCCTGCTTGGCGAGGCACTCGAAGGCGACACCCGGGCCGCCCATCTCGCTGAGGCCGTAGATGTCCAGCGCGTCGATGCCCATCTTGGCTTCGAGCTGCAGACGCATCTCGTTGCTCCAGGGCTCGGCGCCGTGGAAGCCGACGCGCACCGGCAGGTCGTTGGGACCTAGCCCGCGGTCACGGGCGGCGTCAGCGAGGTACAACGCGTAGCTAGGAGTGCACGTGATGGCAGTGACACCGAAGTCGCGCATGAGCTTGATCTGCCGCTCCGTGTTGCCTCCCGAGATGGGCAGTACCGCTGCGCCGATGTGCTCGACGCCGTAGTGGATGCCCATACCACCGGTGAACAGGCCGTAGCCGTAGGCGTTCTGCACCATGTCGCCCGGAGCTACCCCACCCGCAGTCAATGTGCGAGCGATGAGCTCCTTCCACAGGTCGACGTCCGCACGGGTGTACCCCACCACCGTGGGATTACCGGTCGTGCCTGACGACGCGTGCACCCGGACGATCTCGTGCCTAGGCACCGCGAACATGCCGAAGGGATAGTGGTCACGAAGATCGACCTTGGTGGTGAAGGGAAGGTCTTGAGCGTCACCGTGGCAGTCGATGTCTTCTGGGACGATGCCGGCCTGCTCGAGCTTCTGGCGATAGAAGGGGATATGGTCGACGGCGAGACCCAGCGTCGCGCGCAGGCGTGTGAGCTGCGTCTCGCGCAGCTCGTCGAGCGAGAGCCTCTCGGCACGCGGGTCCCAGTACCAGCCACCCAGTCCGTCCGGGTCTCGCGGCAGCCGGTCCTCCGCGTGAGCCGACCGGCGGTTCATAGGTCCTTGACCTCTGCGTTGGAGAGCAGGTCGACTTTGCCCCGGAGTTGCTCGACCGCCTGATCGATGTCGCGCACAGCGAAGACGATGTTGTTGAAGGAGATGCTGTAGAGGTAGTCGATCGACACGCCGGTGGCGGCTAGTTCATCGAGTACCTTGGCCAAGCCGCCCGGCTCGTCCGGCACCTTGACACACAGCACCTGAGAGACGTGCGTCGTGAAACCCGCCTCGTGGAGCAGGGCGCGCGCCCGCTCGGGATCCGGCACGATGAGGCGTACGATGCCGTACTCGGCGGCCTCGGTCGTCGAGAAGCCACGGATGTTGATGCCGGCCTTGCCGAGCAGATCCGCGACCTCGGCCAGACGACCGCTGCGGTTCTCGATGAACACGGTGAGCTGGGTGATCTTCACTGCCGAGCCTCCTGTACGCCGCCCGCCCGG
>CAYMTC010000271.1:0-3245 GCA_964393265.1 uncultured Thermoleophilia bacterium | reverse complement strand
GGTACCGTGTCCGAACGAGCGGAGCGCTACGCCGGGACGACTGCGGAGCGCTGCGGCGGGCCAGCCGCGGAACGGTGCGCTGATCCGACCAGCGCGGTCGCAGCGGATGTGCCGTGGGCGGCGGGTCGCGCGGCGCGTGGCCCTGTGACCACGGGGCCGGCGGGCGCTGCGGGCGGCGCGGTAGTCCAGCCAGGCGGCGTGGGTGGCGAGGTCCCGCCCGGCCGCGTGCGTGGCGAGGTCACGCTGGTCTTGGCCGCCGGCGCTGCGGCGGACAATGTGTCCGCAGGGGAGGCGGAGGAGGTCGCAGAGCTATCCGGGACCGCGGCTCGCCTGCTGGCCAAGGGCCTCTCCAAGCGCGATGCGGCCGCGGCGCTGGCGGTGTGTCTGAACGTGCGGCGGCGGGACGCCGAACGGATCGTCCGCGCCGCCGCCGACAGGTTGGTAGACTCTAGTTCATAGCCATGTGAACCCTGCCGCGGGTGGAGTGTCCAGGAGGAGCACCCGGTCGGCGGTCGATGGGCAAGGAGTCCGCGATGGACCTGTTGGCAGCCATAGCCGAACGCACGGTCATCCTCGATGGAGCCATGGGCACACAGCTCATGGCTCATGGATTCCACTCCGAGACGTGCCCGGAAGAGTGGAACGTGAGCCACGCGGACGTGGTCTCCGGCATCCACCGAGCGTACTTCGCCGCCGGTGCGGACATCGTGCTCACGAACACCTTTGGTGGTACTCGTGCCAAGCTCGAGAACTACCGGAGTCAAGACCGGGTGGCCGAGCTCAACACGGCGGCGGCTCGGCTGGCCGTAGCCGCGCGCGATGAGCATGCGCCCGGCCGGCTGGTGGCCGGCGACGTAGGGCCCACCGGCCGCTTCCTCAAGCCCATGGGCGACCTGACGCCGGACGAACTGCGCGACATGTTCTCCGAGCAGGTGGCGGCGCTGACGCAAGGCGGCGTGGATCTCGTCATCATCGAGACCATGTTCGACCTGGCCGAAGCGTGTCTGGCCGTGGAGGGCGCGCTGGCAGTGACCAAGTTGCCGGTCATGGCGTCAATGACCTTCGGGGTCACGCCACGTGGCTACCGGACCATGATGGGGGTGGACCCGCGGCGCGCCGTCCAGGGGCTGCTCGAGTCTGGCGCCAGCGTGGTGGGCTGCAACTGCAGCATCGCCGCCGAGCAGATGATCGAACTGGTGGCAGAGCTGCGCGCCGCGACCGACGCTCCTCTCATGGCCGAGCCCAATGCGGGCCAGCCACGGCTGGAGGGCTCGGAGACGGTGTACGATGAGACTCCTAAGCACTTTGCGGCGACCATGCCGTCGCTTGTGCAGCAGGGCGCCAATGTCGTGGGCGGTTGCTGCGGCACCACACCGGACCACATCGCTGCTCTGGTGAGGGCACTGCGCTCGTAGCCCCAGCACGTGTGTGCCTGGCGCGGTAAGCGGGAGGATGTGCTGCCATGACGGTCGGCCAGGCCTTCCTGCTGACGATCCTGGCCGGACTGGCCACGTCGGTGGGCAGCGTGTTGGCGCTGTTCACGCATCGCACCAACACCCGTCTGCTGTCCGTAGCGCTCGGGTTCTCCGCCGGTGTCATGATCTACGTCTCCCTCGTGGAGATCCTGGGCAAGGCCCAGGAGTCGCTGTCTGAGAGCTTCGGGCCGGCGGGTGGCGGCTGGGCGGCCCTAGGGTGCTTCCTGGGAGGCATCGTCCTCATCGCTGTCATCGACCGGCTGGTGCCCACCTTCGAGAACCCGCACACGGTGCGCCGTGTCGAGCAGATGCAGAGCTCAGACGGGTGTCTGGCCGCTGCCACCGGCGGCTGCGCGGCGGCCAGCATCACCATCAGGTCGGCACACAGGTCGCAGGGCCACGATCCGCGCCTCATGCGCATGGGTCTCCTCTCGGCGGTGGCCATCGGCATCCACAACTTCCCGGAGGGTCTGGCCACCTTCATGGCCGCCCTGCAGGACCCGGCGCTCGGTGTCTCCATCACTGTCGCCATCGCCATCCACAACATTCCGGAAGGCATCGCGGTCGCCATACCGGTGTTCTTCGCTACCGGCAACCGCCGCAAGGCTTTCATCTACTCCACGCTCTCGGGTCTCTCGGAGCCGGTGGGGGCGCTGATCGGCTACCTGTTCCTGCGGTCTTTCTTCAACGACGTCACGTTCGGGATCATGTTCGGCATGGTGGCCGGCATCATGGTGTTCATATCGTTGGACGAGTTGCTGCCCACTGCTCGTGAGTACGGGGAGCACCACCTCGCCATTTACGGCCTCTTCGCGGGCATGGCGGTCATGGGTATCAGTCTGGTGATCATGCTCTAAGGACTCGCCAGCAGGCCCTCGGTCCCAGAGCGCCACGCCGTGCGGGAGCATGGGTCTTCGGTGCGGCGCGAAAGGCTATGAGCGGCAGGTCGGTGAGCGGACGTGGGGAGGGTCAAGGTATGGAGTCGGGTGTGGAGACAGCTGGCGGACGGGTGGCCCAGGCGCTGAGTGCGTGCTTCGCGGAGCGGGCGGCAGCCGAGACGGTCGTGCGACTGACCATAGGCCTGGGGTACACCGCCGTCACGCTGGCTGGTGGCGACGTGGGTCTTAGCTACAGCATGCCACCTCGCTCCACGAGCTGCACGCGCGTACGCACCTACCGCGACTACGAGGGTGGTCCGGCGTCAGACCTGCTCGGTCTTCTCTGTAGCGACGACTCGCTGGAGCGCTCCATGGGGATGGCAACGCTCAACGCGCTCAATCGTCAGGCTGCTCTGGATCTGCCCGTGGACGGCGAGGAGGATGGGGCTCTTGCGCGCGTGCTGCCCCAGTGCCAGGGCGCGCACGTGGCCATGGTGGGCTTCTTTGGGCCGGTGGTGAAACGGCTCGAGGCAGAGGGTGCGGAGGTGCGCATCCTGGACAGCGGCCGCGGCATCGGTGATGAGCAGTCGTTCCTCGACAGCCTGGCCGCGTGGCCCGATCTGTTGATCCTCACCGCGACCTCGTTGCTCAACGGCTCGCTGGAGAGAGTCGTGGGGCACGTGGGCGAGGCGGTCAAGGTCATCGTGCTAGGGCCCAGCACGCCGCTGGTGCCGGCTGCGTTCGAGGGGCTGCGGGTCGACGTGCTGGCAGGGATGGTGACCGTGCGGACAGAGGGCGTGCTGGCGGCCGTGCGTCAGGGCGGCGGCACGCCGCAGCTCATGCCCTTCTGCCGCAAGGTCTACTGCATGGTCTGAGCGCGTGGCCGCCGCTC
>CAYMTC010000270.1:0-3254 GCA_964393265.1 uncultured Thermoleophilia bacterium | reverse complement strand
ACGCCGGCGCTGGTAGTCGATGACCGCGCGGAGACCCTCTTCGACGGGCACTACGGGGGTCCAGCCGAGGAGCTTCCGAGCACGGGTGATGTCCGGCTGGCGCACCTTGGGATCGTCGGTGGGGAGAGCCGAGTACACGATTGTGCTAGAGGCACCACTGATCGACACGATCAGCTCAGCTAGCTCCCGCAGACTACGCTCGTCAGGGTTGCCCAGATTCACAGGCTCGTGCTGGTCGCTGATCGCAAGGCGCACGAGGCCGTCGACGAGGTCGTCTACGTAGCAGAACGACCGCGTCTGACCGCCATCACCAAACACGGTCAGCGGCTTGTTCGCCAACGCTTGGCGAATGAAGGTGGGGACTGCGCGCCCGTCGTTGGGGCGCATCCTGGGTCCATAGGTATTGAAGATTCTCGCGATGCACGTGTCGACACCCTGTTGGCGGTGATAGGCCATAGTCATTGCTTCCGCGTAACGCTTGGCTTCATCGTACACACCCCGCGGTCCTATCGGATTGACGTTGCCCCAGTAGCTCTCGGGTTGCGGATGAAGGAGTGGGTCTCCGTACACCTCAGAAGTCGAGGCAAGAAGGAAGCGTGCTCGCTTGAACTTCGCGAGCCCGAGTGCGTTGTGGGTCCCATAGGAGCCGACTTTCAGCGTATGGAGTGGCAAGCGCATGTAGTCGACAGGGCTGGCAGGACTGGCCAAATGGAACACGTAGTCAACGGGTTCATCCACGGCGATGAACTCAGTGACATCCGTGTTTCGGAACTCGAACGCTGGATCCCGCAGATGCCGGATGTTCTCCAGGGTTCCTGTGTCCAGGTTGTCAAGACAGAGGACACGGTGGCCGTCCCGGAGCAGTCGCTCACACAAGTGAGAGCCTAGAAAGCCGGAACCTCCTGTTACCACCGACGTGGGCACGGAGAACCTCCTCAGACGGATTTCTGTGGACGGGCTAGTAGGCGCCCCTACCTAGGAGCACGATACCGAGCGTCCTCGCGAGGATCGCGAGGTCGCCGCGCAGCGACCAGTTCTCGATGTATCGTAGGTCGAGCTCTATCATGCGGTCGAAGCTCAAGTCGCTGCGTCCGCTGATTTGCCACGGTCCCGTGAGCCCCGGCAGCACGACGTGACGACGTCTATGCCAGTCTTCCATGAGCTGGTTGTCCCGAATGGGAAGGGGCCGAGGTCCCACCAGACTCATGTCGCCCTTTATCACGTTGATCAGCTGTGGCACCTCGTCGATGCTCGTCTTGCGCAGCAGGCTGCCGACGGGAGTGATGCGTGGATCTTCACGGATCTTGAACACGGCACCATCTGCTTCGTTGCTGGCCTCGAGGTCGGCCTGGCGTGCTTCGGCGTCGACGCTCATTGTGCGGAACTTGAGACAGCGAAAGTGCCGCTGGCCAAGGCCGACACGATTGCTCACGTACAGTGGCGATCCGCGTGACGTGAGGATGATCGCCAAGGCCACCAAGATGAGTAGAGGCGACAGGACAACGAGCGCCGTCAGCGCCAGGGTCACATCGATCACACGCTTGGCCACGAAGCGAGGACCGCAAGTGACTGACGGCTCGACCACGAATACCGGCATCCCGAAGCCGGGCATGTAGGAGACTGGTGTACCCTCGAAGCCCATGTCCGGCGCCACCATGTAGACGGTGAGCCTTCGCATGCGCGCCAGCTGGAGGATGTCAGAAAGACGGCCCCGAACGAGCTCAGGGTCGGCTACCACCAAAGCCGTTGGTTGTCGCCGGTCGACGATTTCTGCCAGCCTACGCAGGGTACCCAGGTGCTGCAAGCCGGACTTCGATGCCCACTGCGCGGGTGGGTGGGTATCCAGTACGGCACCCATGATGACCAGACTAGCCGTCGCTGGCGAAGCGGCTAGGAGTTCTGCAGTCCGTTGACACTGATTGGCGCGGCCGATGAGTAGTGCCGGGCGCTTATCGATGACCGCCGATGTGCGACGCAGCAGGGTGTAAGCAGCCGTGCGGAGCAAGCTGTCGACGGCGACGAAGACGACCCAGATGAGCACGGCGGACTTGGGTGTCACGCTGTGGGGAGAAACCATCATAAGGAGCCCGATGAACACCAAGGATAGGGTGGCTGCCTGCCATACGCGGACAAGGCCGTGGACCACTGCTCGCGAGCGGTACAGTCCGAGCAGACCCATTGTCAGCAGAACGATGGCCGCCGCGACGAGCCTCTCTGTGGGCAACGGTGAGTGAACGCCGATGCCTATCGATTTCCAGCAGGGCACGCTGAAATTGAGCGCTACGGCGAGTGCGCCGACATCTAGGGAGAAGAGGTACAGGGAGCGGAGAGCGCGGCGGACGTTGTAATGGCTTCTCAGCGCACCAGGCACAAGCGCTACTGGAGCGCGAATATCGCGTTCCAAGACCACCTCACGAACTGGCATGCCTACGAGCTCCACTCCTAGTGCACATTCGTGTCATTATGCCACGCTGCTATTCTAGTCGCACTTGTCGTGCCGCACCGCGACTATCTGCGAGGCCAGACACTCCGTGGCCTGCTTCGTCGCCGACGCTCCGCCGATCCTGTTGGGTGGCCAGTTGCCTCCAGGAACCGAGAAGGATGAAGTGCGTTGAGCGCGTGCTCTTCAGACTCAATGATGTGGTTGCTCACGCAATGCAATGCCCATGGTGTCTTGAGGGAGTGTAGCGGCAGTCCCTCGTCGGCTAGTTGAGGCGCGGCCGCCCCGTCCCTATACTCTTAGTGTAAGGGATGGGCCTGCGTGGACGTTCTTAGAGGAGGTACTCAAGGACGTGGCGGATGCGGCAGCGGATGGGGTCCTGCCCAAGGCAAGAATGGCTACCGCACGGCGGTGCGTGTGGAGGTGAAGGATGAAGAGAGCCCTCGTGGTACTCGCCGTATGCTTGGCGACGGGCCTAGCGATGCTCGCGACGGCGGCCGTGGCAACCGCGCGTACCATCCCCCGCGGCATCGTCATCCCCAATCTGTGGAGCATGACGCGCGAGGACCGTGCGGAAGCGCTCGAAGAGGTCAAGTACGACCTGCGCGCTGGCTGGATCCGCTTCGAGGTGCATTGGAACAAGGCCGAGCCAAGGGTCCAGGGTGAGTACGAGGAAGGCTACCTCAATCAGGTCCGTGACACCTGTCAGATGGCCCAGCAGTTGGGTCTCAAGGTCATCCTCACGGTGTACAGAGTGCCACGCTGGGCGTCGCAGAGCGATCTCTGGAGCAACCCGCCTACCAGTGACTACGCG
>CAYMTC010000269.1:0-3255 GCA_964393265.1 uncultured Thermoleophilia bacterium | reverse complement strand
GATCACGGTGTCTCCTTCACGGACACCGGCGCGCCGCAGCGCAGCTGTCACACCTCTACGGTCCATCACCTGCTGGAGGTATGCGAGCGCTTCATCGTTGGACAGGTCCGCTTTGTCCACCAGCCGCTCGAACGCCACACCACGGATCACGTAGGCCTCACCGTCACGTTCCACCGTCACATCGTCGACGCGGTCTCCGCCGGGGCGCAGCACCACCTTGGCGTCGTACGGCTCGGACATGGCCGTCGTGACGACTGGGACCAAGTCCGCGAGCACGGCAAGGAGTTCAGTCAGCCCTTCTCCCGCCGTGCTGGAGACGACGACCAGCGACAACGCCTTGCCCGGCTCGCTGTCGCGCACAACGCTCGTGACCTCCGCCACGCCCGCGGCATCCATGAGATCTGACTTGGTCAGCACGATGGCGTGCGGCCGCTCAAGCAGACGCGGCTGGAAGGCCCGCAGCTCATCCCGCACGGTGCGCAGCGCGGAGACAGCCGCCGAGCCCCCCTGGCACGCGTCCACCACGTAGAGCAGCGCCCGCGTACGTTCGATGTGAGCGAGGAACTCGTCGCCCAGGCCCAACCCCCGACTAGCACCCTCTATGAGGCCGGGGATGTCAGCGATCACAAGCGCCCGTTCATCGGGAAGGCGTACCACCCCCAGATTGGGCTCCACCGTAGTGAACGGGTAGGCCGCCACCTTGGGTCGCGCCTTCGTGAGCGCGGCGAGAAGCGACGACTTCCCAGCGTTCGGCGCTCCGACCAGGCCGATGTCGGCCAGCAGCTTCATGCGGAGCAGCAGCCAAAGCTCTTCGCCATCAAGGCCGCGTTCAGCGAACCGCGGCGCACGTCGCGTGGACGACACGAAGCAAGCGTTCCCACGCCCTCCCTCACCGCCCTGTGCGACCCGCACCGCTGCACCGGGCACAGCCAGGTCTGCGAGCAGCTCTTCCGAGAGATCCCGCACCTCTGTGCCCACGGGCACCTGGATGCGCAGATCCTGCCCGTCGGCGCCGTGACGTCGGGCACCGCGTCCGTGACCGCCGCTGGCTGCTACGTGGTGGATCTTGTGGAGGAATCCGGCCAGGTCGCGGACCTGCTCGGAGGCCACCAGCCAGACATCGCCGCCGCGAGCTCCGTCGCCGCCGTCGGGCCCACCTTTGGGCACGTACTTCTCCCGGCGAAAGCTCACACAGCCGTTGCCGCCGCGGCCGCCGCGCACGCAGATCTTGGCTCGGTCGGCAAGCATGTCGGACTGCGGCGCCCGCGTCTACGCGGGCGCCGCTCCTGGGATCACTCCGGGACGACCGAGATGAAACGGCGGTCGCCGCTGGTGCGGAAGACCACGCGCCCGGTGACCCTGGCGTACACGGTATGGTCTGAACCCAGCCCCGTTCCCTGCCCCGGCCGGAAGCGAGTCCCTCGCTGCCTGACCAGGATGGAGCCGGCCGAGACCGTCTGGCCGGCAAACGCCTTGACGCCAAGGCGCTTGGCTGCGGAATCGCGACCGTTGCGGCTGGTACCAGCGCCCTTCTTATGAGCCACTGTTCTTCTCCTTCAGGGCGATCGACTCGATCGTGATGCGAGACAACCGGCTGCGGTGACCGCGAGCACGCTTGAAGGTGCTCTTGGGCTTGTAGGTGCACACCCGCACCTTCTCACCGAGCAGGTGCTCGACGACTGTCGCGGTGACCTTGGCGCCAGCGGTGTCGGTGACGCTCGTGGCAGCCGCTGGACGAACGAAGAGCGGCTGGAGTGTCACGCTGTCGCCAGGCTCTATGGCCAGACGGTCGACGAGAAGGTCTTGACCCTCTGTGACCTTGTACTGTCTGCCGCCGAGGCGTACCACGGCGTAGGTAGGGGACGTGTCGGTCATGTGTTCTCCCTCAGAGCAACGGCCCGTCATGCTAGAGCATGCGGTCCTGCCGTGTCAATCGAGCCCGCCGCGGCCCTTGGACAGCAGCACCGCGGCGCCGCCCGAGCGCAGTGCCGTCTCCACACGCACCTTCCGCAGGCCTCCCAGGTGGGCTCGTCCGCCGGTGACCACCAGCTGATAACCGTCTATCGTCGCGACCGCATCTCGCGGGCTGAAGGGCAGCGCGTGCCGCAGCTCCACTTCGAGCTCCTGACCCTCCTGCACGGGCAGCCTCTGAGCCTGCACATCCTTCAACGCGCCACTCGCCACGACCCGATACGCGTCGACCGGGAGTGTCGAAGACCCCTCGAAGAAGACCCGCTTGCCGAAGTCGCGCTCGAGTCTACGGACTTGCTCGCTGCCCTCCAACTTCTGAGCCACGTCGCGTTGGACCTCCACCAGCACCGCCGCACCGCCGATACCCTTGAGGCTGCGCCGCAGCGTACGTTCGACGTTGCGCGCCATGCTCTCAGCAGACAGCACGCGGGCCGTGCTGTGGCAGGTGGGGCAAGCCACCGTCATGAGTCCGCGCGTGCCCTCGGTCGTGCTCTGACGGGTCATCTCCACCAGCCCGAGGGGCGAGATCTCGACGACGTAGCTCTTGGTCTTGTCCTGAGCCAAGGCCGTCTCCAGGCGCGCTAGCACCGCCTCACGGTTCTGGCGTTTGGCCATGTCGATGAAGTCGATCACGATGATGCCGCCGATGTCGCGTAAGCGGAGCTGGCGGACGACCTCTTCGGCAGCCTCCATGTTCGTGCGCGTGATCGTCTCTTCGAGACCGCTGCCGCCGGTGTACTTACCGCTGTTGACGTCGACGACCGTCAGGGCCTCCGTGTGGTCGATGACGAGATTGCCACCGCTGGGCAGCATCGCCCGACGGCTCAAGGTGGCGTCGATAGCGTCCTCCACTCCGTACGACTCGAACAGCGGCTCGTCGCCTTCGTAGAGCTCCACCCGATCGACGAGCTCCGGCGCCACCCGCTGGAGGTACGTCACGACGCTCTTCTGCAACCGGCGGGAGTCGACGACGAACTTGGTACATGACTCGTCGAGCACGTCCCGGGCCGCTGTGAGCCCTATGTCCACCTCCTCATGGATGAGAGCCGGTGCAGCCGTCTTCTCAGCCTTGGTGCGGATGCGACTCCAGAGCCGGGAGAGGTACTGCAGGTCGCGCCGCAACTCGTCGATGCCCTTGCCCTCCGCGACTGTCCGCACGATGAGGCCGGCATTGCGCGCCTTGAGCTGCTTACAGACGTCACGTAGGCGGTCACGCTCCGCTTGCGGCAGTCGTCGTGAGACACCCACTCCGCTACCGTCTGGCACGTACACGAGGTACCGACC
>CAYMTC010000268.1:0-3268 GCA_964393265.1 uncultured Thermoleophilia bacterium | reverse complement strand
AGTCTCACGAACGGCGTCGCCGGCGTGGGATGGCCGTCCAGGGCCTTGGAACCGAACTGCTTGAAGAGGGGCGTGTCGGTGATGGGATTGCGGCGGAAGCCGAGGAGGTCCTCCAGCCGCAGACGCTGTGCGTCGGTGGCCGGCAGAAGCTCCGGCGCCGCGACGCGGGCCACCTCGTCGCGGAGCGCCCACATAGCGTAGAGGCCCATCGCCTTGTGGCCTGCCGCGTAGGAGACGATGTCCGCTTCGTCGCGCTCGGGGTCTGAGAGGTCGTACTCAGCGCTGTCGAACAGGATCGCGGCCATGAAGCGGCCGGAGGAGATGGAGCCGCCGGGGTGCCCCGACATGGGCACGTAGTTGTACATGAGGCTGCAGAGCGAGCGGTAGACCAGGTCGAACTTCTCGAACTGGGCCACCTCCTGCTTGGAGAGCGGACCTTCGCCTGCCTTCAGCGTGTCTGTGATGTCGACGTAGACGCCTCGCCTTGGACCGAACGTGAACCCCATTGGTCACCTCTTTCGTCGGCCCGAGTCACCTGTCGTGCCGGGCCTCGACCGGAGCCGATTACATGCACGTCTGTAGCATACGCTGCCTGTTCGTCGGCGTCATCGTCCTGGACGGTGCACAGGCGGCGGCGAGAGGCTCCAAGAGGGCAGGTCGAAAGAGACTGCCGACGGGACGTGGCTGGGCGGGTCGACGATCGTCGCGTCAGGAGTCGAGACGAGCGTACTCGGCCTCCATCTCGTCCTCCCGACGCTTGCCTGGGAAGAAGACGAGTACCAACGTCAGGCCCAGCACTACCGCGGCCAAAGCTGCTCCGATGGCCATGTCGGAACCTGCCGTGAAGGCTCGCTCGGCGCCGGCCATGATCTTCTCAGCGTCGGCGCCGGGGTGGAGCTTGGCCACCTCGGCGGCGCTCCCGAAGGAGCTCTTGATGAGCGCCGCCGTGTCCTCGCCCAGCCTCGCCCGCTCCTGCGCAGGCAAGTGCGCGAAGGCGTCCGTGAAGTAGCGCGAGTAGCGGAGTGCCAGGAGGGCGCCGAGGATGGACTGCATGACGGCGCCCCCCAGGTCACGCTGCAGGTCCGTGGTGGCTGAGCCCATGCCGGCGCGCCGTACCGGTACAGCGCTCATGATGGAGCGGGACGCCGGCGCGCCGGCGAGGCCGACGCCGAGGCCCACGAGTGCGTAGGCGGCGCCGACGGGCAAGTAGCCGACGCCCTGCCTCCAGGTCAGCATGACGACGAAGCCGATGCCGACGAAAAGGTAGCCGGCTGCCAGCGTGAAGCGTGCGCCGCGGCTTGCGAGCAGCCGCGCGGCCAGCGGTGAGCTTAGGACCATGAGCGCTGCCAGCGGCAGAGCAGCTGTACCGGCGCGCAGCGGCGAGTAGCCAAGGACGTTCTGCAGGAACTGCTGACCGACGAACAGCGAGCCCATGAGGGCGCCGAAGACGATCATGCCCGCAAGCGCGGCCACCCAGTAGATGCGCCGCCGCGCCACGCTCAGGTCGAACAGCGGGTCCTTGGCTCGCTTCTCGCGGATGACGAAGGCTGCCACCGCGGCGATGGCGATCGCCCCCAGGATGGCTGCTGCCGTGCTGCTGCCGGGCACCGGGGCGAAGTTGATGCCCAGGACTGCGGAGCCGATGAGGACGACCGAGATGATGCCGCCCAGGTTGTCGACGGGCTCGGTGGCCTCTCCGGCGTGTCGAGGGAGGACGAGTAGAGCAGCGACGAGTGCTGTCGCAGCCAGCGGGATGGTGATGAGGAACGCGGACCCCCACCAGTACCGGGTGAGAAGAGCGCCGACCACCAGCGGGCCGATGGACGAGGCCGCGCCGCCGCAGCCCGACCAGAGAGCGATCGCTACCGTCCGTCGCTTACCGCGGAACAGCGCCGTGACGATGGAGAGAGTGGTAGGGAACGCCATGCCTGCGGTGATGCCTCCTAGCAGGCGGGCGAAGATGAGCACCTCGATGGAGGGCGCCCAGGCAGCCAAGGCTGCGCACGGGATGGAGAGCGCCAAGCCCAGCAGCAGCATGAGGCGCCGGCCATAGCGGTCCGCCAGCGCCCCCAGGTACAGGACGGACGCGGCGAGCCCGAGCGTGAATCCGACGGCCACCAGGTTCAGCGCGGTCTGCGAGGCGCCCAACTCCTTGCCGATGGTAGGCAGCGCTACGTTGGCCACCGCGAGATTGATGTTGGCCACGGCGGCGCCCAGGATCAGCGTCGCCAGCACGAGACCGCCACGCCGGGGAGCGTCGGCGTCGCCATCGGCGCTGTGCGCCGGCGGCATCGGGTGTGCGTCCGGGCCTGCCGGCGCCTCCGCGTTCAGTCGGCTGCTTGGCCCCGATCCCCGCGATGTGTCCACCCGGTCCTCCCCGGTCTGCCGTGACGGTCGCTCTGCGGACGATTACGAGAGCCAGGCTCTCTGTCCTGCTCGGCACGCCCCGCCTCACGGCGCGGGATCGCTGTCCGACGGGCGTGTGCTGCCCGCATGGACGGCGTGCCGGCGGTCCGAGCGGCCGATCAGATGTCGTAGGAGGCGCGTAGAATGGGCGTCGGCAGAGCACCGCGCGGTCGCGACCCAGAGGTGGTACGCATGAGAAAGCGGTACGGCACGCTCCCGACCGGCGAAGGTCGACTGGGCAAGCATCCTGCCCTCGTCGACGCACGCCACTCCGTCTTCTGGCTGGACTCCCCCCTTCGTCCTGTGCCGCAGCCGCCGCTGGTGGGTGCCGATGTCTGCGACTTAGCGGTGGTGGGCGCCGGCTTCAGCGGCCTGTGGGCCGCCCTGCTGCAGAAGGAGAGCGACCCCTCTCGGGACGTGGTGGTCCTTGAGGCCGCCACTGCGGGGTGGGCGGCCAGCGGTCGCAACGGCGGGTTCTGCATGTCGACCCTCACGCACGGGCCCGGCAACGGTGTGGCACGCTTTTCCCTGTCCGAGCAGCGTCGCTACGAGGAGCTAGGCTTGGACAACCTGGACGCTATCGAGGCGGCGGTGGAGCGGCATGGTATCCAGTGTGACTGGCAGCGTACCGGCGAGGCCGTCGTGGCCACGGAGGCGTGGCAGGTGGACGGCCTCCGTGAGGAGCAGGCGCTGTTCGACGAGCTCGGGCGCGACGACGTGCGGTTCCTCGATCGTGATGAGATGAGAGCCGAGGTGGATTCGCCCACGTACCTGGCGGGGCTCTGGGAACAGCGCGGCTGCGCCATGGCCGATCCCGCGCGACTGGCGTGGGGTCTGCGCGAGGCCTGTCTGCGCTTGGGCG
>CAYMTC010000267.1:0-3295 GCA_964393265.1 uncultured Thermoleophilia bacterium | reverse complement strand
ATGGACCATCTTCCTGGAGACCGGCGTCATGCCACCGGCCTCACCGCCACATGGGGCCTCGGAGTGGCTCGGCGTGATCGCCGTCGTGTGCGCAGCCGCGGCCTACTCCGTCATCGAGTCCGCCCGCCGCCGTGACGTCGGCTGGGTGCTACTGGGAGTGGCCGTGGCGGCGGCGGGCAGTCGCCTGGGGGCTTGGGCCCTGGGACCGTCGCTCGGCGTAGGCATAGCGAGCCTCGTGGTGGGCCTTGCTGGCAACACGTACTCGCGCTTTCTCCACCGCCCCAAGGCCACGATCACCGTGCCCGGACTTACTATCATCGTGCCCGGGGCCCTCGGGTTCCAGGGCATCTTCGCTCTCGTGAAGAGCGGCGGCGGCGGTGGCGGTCAGCTAGTGCTCACCACAGTGCTCCTCGCAGCAGCCCTAGTGGTGGGACTCACCATCAGCGAGTCGATAGTCCCGCCACGCACGCTGCCCGACGCCGTGAGTGGCGATCGCCGCAGACCTGGCCGCTAGAAGAGCGCCCACCCCTCGGCGGCAAGACCGCACCGCGGCTCTCCCGCAGCTGGTAGCGGTCTCGCTGCACGGTTCCCTGGCCGACCGTCAGCTGAACGCGCGCACCAGCTCCACGGCCGCCGGAAAGTCCCGCTCGAGGACGTCGGCGCGGGCGAGCTCGAAGTCGGCGTAGTCGAAACCCGGCGACACCACGCAGGCGACGAGTGACCAGTCGGCACCGAGATCTGCTCCACTGTCCATGCCCACTGTCCTCTGCACCCCAAGCGGCCTGCCATGTGCCTGTAGATGGGGCGTTTGGCGGGGAGCCACGACGCGCGCACCTTGCCAGACCCCCGCCGGCACCAGCAGCTGTGGCACTGTGCCCGGCCGATCAGGCGGACCGAGGACCGACCGGCTGCCTTCGGGCGCCACTCCGGGCCCGAGCAACGCCAGCTCGACCGCAGCGCCAGCCTGGTAGAGCCAGAGTTCGTCCGACGCCAGGCGATGCAGCAGGCTCGGCCGCTCTAGCGTGACCAGGAACAGGATCGCCGTAGCCGCGCTGCGGCGACCTCGCGCCGTGTCTAGGACGGCCGTGGAACGATAGGTCTCACGGAAGTAGCCGCCCTCGCGGTGCTTGGCCAGACCCAAGGCGGCGGCGATGTCGCCGACCGACAGCGCCGCCGCGCCGCGCCGCGCACTCGCTGACTGCCCCCCGTGCCCTGACCCACGTTGCCCTCGAAACGACGTGCCGACGTGACACGCTCGTCGTGACCGCTCACCCACGCTCCTTCTCCCGGTCCCAGAGGCAGACCCACGTACGCGCTGCCGCACGGGCGTCCGGCTGCTCCTTCTCGCGGCCCCGCGGGGAGACCCTTGCGCCGACTGGAAGAGGCCCGGCAGTCAGCTGAGCCGCCGGGCCTCTCCTTTAGCAAGCCTGTAAGCCGGATCCTGTCGAGGGTGGCCATCCATCTGGGACGTATGTTGCCATACGCCTCCTGCGACCTAACCCGGGAGCCTCGGGCGAGCAACCCTCGGACGCTCCCCTATTTGGTCTTGCACCGGGCGGGGCTTGCCGAGCCAGCCTGTCACCAGAGCTGCTGGTGGGCTCTTACCCCACCGTTTCACCCTTGCCCGCACCGACTCCGGGCCTCTTACGAACCCGAAGACGGCCGCTGGCGGTCTGCTCTCTGTTGCGCTTTCCCTCGGGTTTCCCCGGCTGGACGTTATCCAGCGCCCTGCTCTACGGTGTCCGGACTTTCCTCGCCGCCAGACGTGCTGGTCCAAAGACGTCACACGACGGACGGCGCGGCCACCCGGCTTGCCTTAGCAGTGTACCACCCGACGACCGCGGCCGATCCAGAACGTCAGCGGAGACTGGGCGAGCACCGCGTCAGCCAGGTCTTCGGTCGCTGGCGAGCGTCGCGGCGCTCAGCTCGCTCGCCGCCGCCTCGTCGAGCAACCAGACCGATTCTCCAAGACGCGCATCTACTCGCTGAGCCGGCAGCGCCTCGGGCAAGTACAACCCTTCCAGGATCTCCGCCACGATGCCCGCCTTGTCTCGACCCGTCACTACGAAGAGCACTTGTCGAGCACCGTTGAGCACAGGCAGCGTGAGCGTCAGGCGATCCGTGCCGTCCGGAGCCTGCACAGCAAGGCACAGACGCGCCCTCTCGGACAGTGCGGCGCTATGGGGAAACAGCGCCGCGGTATGACCATCAGCTCCGAGCCCGAGCACGACGAGGTCGAGCACGGGGCAGACGACAGATGCGAGTGCCTCGCCACCGCGTGCTCCACCGTGGACCCCTGGAAGAGTCGACGTGCGACGCCGGGCTCCGCGCGGCGCCACGACGACGTGCCGACGTGTGGCGCCGCCCAGGGGCGGCATCCTCAGTGCGTGCTCGTACGCCAGCGCCGCTGCCGCCGGCTCGGCCTCTCCCTGCATACGGTGGACGTTCTCTGGCGGGATCGTCAAGCGCGAGATGAACGCCTCCCGCGCGCGCCCATAGTTGCTGTCACTGTGCTGCGTCGGCACACAGACCTCATCCGTCCAGTACAGATGCACACGTCCCCAAGGAAGACGCGCTGCCATGTCCTGACGCCCCAGCAGCCCGTAGAGACCCTGCAGCGCCTCTCCTCCGCTCAAGGCGACCGCTACTGCGCCCCTGGCGGCGGCTGCCCGCTGCACCGCGAGGCCCACCAACGCGGCTCCGCGCCGCGCGACCTCCGCCGCGTCGGCAAGCACCTCCACTCGGGCGCCGTCGCTCACGGCAAGCTCCCAAGCGCGGCCGCCAAGGCATCAGCTACCGCCGCGACACCTGCCGCGCCATCCTCACCGACCTCTACCCGTAGCACACGCCGGCCCTTGGCCTGCAGGCTAGCCAGGTCGCCGTCTGCCTGCGCCCGCTTGAGCACGGAGAAGGGGTAGAGCTGGCCCGGGATGCGCGCATCGCGCGCATCTGCAGCCACCAGTTGAAGGAAGACGCCGTTGTTCGGGCCGCCCTTGTGGTACTGGCCCGTGGAGTGCAAGAACCGGGGTCCGTAGCCAGCCGTCGTCGCCACATGCAGACGGTCACGCACCAGCCGCCGCATGCCTTCGAGTGACGTCCAGATACCAATCGATGGTGCCGCATAGACCTGCAGACACACATAGTCACCTGCCCGCACCGAGGACAGCGACCGCCGCAGACGCATCACGAGCGCCCGACTGTCATCGGCACCCACGACCCCCATGGACGGCGAGCCGCTCTCCGCCTCTGCAGATCGGAAGAGCACACGTCTGAACTCCAGTCACCGCTCATTATC
>CAYMTC010000266.1:0-3345 GCA_964393265.1 uncultured Thermoleophilia bacterium | reverse complement strand
CTAGTCTTTGAAGAGCGGAAGGATGTCTTTGAACTCCGGTGTGCCGGCGCGGCGCAACAGCTGGTAGACGGCCGCCTCGACGCAGGTGACGGCGGCACCGGCCTGCCGCATCTGCTCAAGCGCCCAACGCTTGTTCTCGGCTGAGCGGGAGCAGGCGGCGTCTGCGACCACCTGGACTTGGTAGCCTTCGTGAAGCAGGTCGAGGCAGGTAGCCAGCACGCAGACGTGGGTCTCCATGCCACAGAGCAGGATCTGCCTACGCTGCAGCTGTGCAAGGGTCTCGGTGAAGGCAGGTTCGTCACAGCAGGAGAAGTGCAGCTTCTGGATGGGGCGATGCTGCTCGCCGAGCGCCTCGACCAGCGCCGGCTCGGTGGGGCCGATGCCGCGAGGGTACTGCTCGGTCAGCACGATGGGGACGTCGAGGCGGCGCGCCGCCACGATGAGGCGCCGGGCCGCCTCGATGACCGTTGTCCGCTCGTCCATGGCGGCCGCCAGCCGTTCCTGGATGTCGATGATGCAGAGTGCTGTACTGCCGCGGTCAAGCAAGAGAGGGCTGGACATGGGGCTCCTCAGGTGGGAAGTGTCGGTGCCGTGTGAGAATAGCGCACGCGCAGGATGCCGCGCAGTCCCCAGGCCGTGGCCGGCTCTACCAGGGGGAGCGGCTAGTCGGCAAAGGTCTCGTCGCCCACCAACGCTTGCACCTTGAGCATGTCGAAGACCTGTGCGACAGCGGGGGAGAGACGCCGCGCCTTGATGGCGACCCCTCGTGCCTGCAGGTCCAGGCAGATGCGCACGAAGATGCCGGTGCCCGAGGAATCGATGAAGCGCACATCGGCGAAGTCCAAGGCCACCTGCTCGGCGCCCTCGGCAGCAGACTCGACGACAGCACGCAGCTCGTCGGCGCAGTCGAGGTCCATCTCGCCGGACAGGTAGATGGTGGGGTATGCCCCGGTCTCGAGGCGGGTGGTCAACATGAGTCCGTCACCTCCGGTCGGCGAGGGTGCTGGTCGAGGATCAGCGTGGTTCCCGTCGGCCCAGTGGACAGGCAGACGTCGTCGATGTGGTCGAGGATGATGTGAAAGCCGTAGCCCATGGACGGCTGACCGCTCGGCCCGGGAGAGTCCAGCCAGTTGAGGAAGCTGAGACCAGGCCCGGTGTCGGCGACCACCCGCCGCGCGTGGCCGTCGACGTCCAGCAGCTCCAGGGTGCCCTTGCCCCCTCCGTGTACCAGGGCGTTGGTGACGGCCTCGGAGACGCACAGGATGGTCTCTTCGCGGCGCTCGCCGGGGAAGCCGGCAGCGTCCAGCGCTGCGCCTACCTCGGTGCGAGCTGTGGCCAGTGACGCCGAGTCGGTGACGACGGCCTGGTAGACCTTGGCGCCTTGCTGCAGCTCTGCGGCGAGCTGGCGGTCGTCCAGGAAGCGCAGACGTCCGCAGGCGACGGCCGCCGCCAGGTCGTTGAGGATCTCCATGAGGCTGCGGCGGTGGTCGCCGTGGTGGCGACGCCAGGCGTCTGCGTGGATGCTGAGGATCTCGCAACCGCTCACGTGGGGGACGAAGCAGAGCTCGTCGGCCGCACTGCCGTCCTGGCCGGCCGTGGCGTGGGCAACGAACGTGCGCTGCGCCATAGCGTCGCGAGCGAGCTTGACCAACTCGTCCTCTGGCAGGGGCAGTCGCCTGTCGCCGACGATGACCTGCAGGGAGGTCTCGCCGTCGCGCCAGCGCAGTACCTTGAGCGTGGGTGGCCGAGCGCCAGTCTCTTCAGGCTCCAAGCTGACCTCCGCGTGTGCCGCCTGTGCCGCGACCCTGACGGGGCCGCGGCGCGTAGCTGCACGCGTCACTCATGGGCGTGTCCGTTCTGGCCTGTGAGTCGCACCAGCAGGAGCGTGGCGTCGTCGCGCGGCGGCTCGTCGCCGCGGAACGCCGCCACCGCCTCCCACACGCGGTCCAGGATAGCAGGCAACGGTTCACTGCGGAACGTGGCGATGCACTCCGCCAGACGCTCAGAGCCATACTGCTCGCCATCGTCTCGGCGTGCTTCGGTGATGCCGTCTGTGTAGACGGCCAGCAGGTCCCCCGGCTGTGCCGAGAGCGTGTCTTCGGCGAAGGCCACGCCTTGCCGAATGCCCAGCATGGGGCCTTGCGAGGCGACGTGTTCCACGCCGTCGGCCGTTGCCAGAAGGAGGGGCGTATGTCCGCCGCCAGCGAAATCCAACCTATGCGTCCGTGGGTCGTACAGGACGTAGGCGAGTGTGAGGAAGTAGGTCAGGTGCTGACCCTGCAGGTCGCGCGCCAGGGCGTCGTTGACGAGGCGGAGCACCTCATCGGGCTGTCCGCCGGTCTCGGCGGCGTCGTGGAGCACTGAGCGCGCCATCGCCATGAGAAGCGCGGCTCCCAAGCCCTTGCCCATGACATCGCCGCACACGATGGCGAGGCGCCCGTCGTCGTAGGGCACGAAGTCGTAGTAGTCGCCGCCCATCTCACCCAGGAAGCCGATCCGATGGGCGACCTCCAGACCTCGGACCTGCGGATCCTCGGTCGGCAGCAGCCCCGTCTGGATGCTGCGGGCACGTTCGATCTCGGCAGCCACCTTGAGCTGGGCCGCACGCAACTCGTCATGCAGCTGTGCGGAGGCCAGCAGTTCCTGGCGAAAGCCCGCCACTTCGACGCTGTGGGAGGCTCTCTCGCGCGCACGCACCACGTACACGTCGTAGGAGTAGTAGACGAGGTAGAGCGGCGGTAGGCCTAGGAGGAGCCCCGGCAGGCCCAAGACGGTGTATAGCCACGCGATGAGGAGAGCCAGCGAGGCGCCGGTCACGTAGCCTGCCCAGGCCCAGCGGTAGTTCTCGGTCCACAGGCGAAGGGCGTTGCCGTGTCTCTCGATGCCGATGATGCCGGCCAACAGAGCGGTGTTCACCAGGAAGTCGACGAGCGCGTAGGCGAACGCCGGCGCGATCCCATCGACGAAACGAGGTTCGGGTGGCAGGAGTGCCAGGTAGAGGCTGCCGGCGAGGAAGGTCGAGACGATGTAGTTGGCGACGTTGAACACGACCTTGCGAGGGTCGCGGGTGAACCACACGGCCGAGGCGCCGGAGATAGTGGCGACGATGATCGCCTGCCAGAGCCCGAACACCATGACACTCGCCAAGACAGGGACGAAGGAGAGGGTGACCACGCCGACAAGTGGTAGCTTGATCTCCTTGAGGTCGACGACTGCCGCGAGAGCGATGAACGCCAGAAGTGCGGGCGGGAACGAGGTGGACCCGCCGCGCGCCGCCAGAATGACGCAGACGGCGGCTCCGGCCGTGAGGGCTCCTATAGACGTGAGGACGGCCGCGCGGCATCG
>CAYMTC010000265.1:0-3352 GCA_964393265.1 uncultured Thermoleophilia bacterium | reverse complement strand
ACCACCACCCTATCCTACACTCTTTCCCTACACGACGCTCTTCCGATCTCTAGCTCTGGAGGCAGGAATTGTCCGCCGTGCTCGCCGAAGAAGCCGCGCTCGTCCGGGACGGCATACCGGGTGGCTCGTTCCACCATTCTTCACCTCATGACGCTGGTTTCGCAGGCGCCGGCGTGCGACGCCGAACATGCATTGTCGTCTGCCAGACCGAGTCGTGGCAAACCGCGTGCGTGGTAGGACTCTCTCAGGCAGGCAGCGCGAGACGCTGGCGGTACAACGCTGCATCGCGAGCACTGAAGCAGCAGAAGACGACGCGGGCAGGCAGTGCGTTCGTCGCAAGCCAGTCCGACACGGTGGCGACCGCGATGTCGCAGGCCTCTTCGCGAGGGTAGCGGTAGGCGCCCGTGGAGATCGATGGGAAAGCCACCGAGTCCAGAGCCGCGGCAGTCGCGAGCCGCAGCGACTCGCGGTAGCAGGAGGCTAGGAGCTGCGGCTCGCCCGAGCGGCCATCGCGGTACACCGGACCCACCGTGTGGATCACGTGCCGGGCGGACAAGCGATAGCCCGCAGTCATGCGCGCCTGGCCGGTGGGGCAGCCGCCGAGTGTCCTGCACTCCGCCAGCAACTCGGGTCCTGCGGCACGGTGGATGGCTCCATCCACGCCGCCGCCGCCCAGAAGTGTCGTGTTGGCTGCGTTCACGATCGCGCCGACGTCCAGCCGCGTGATGTCGCCCTCGACGACCGAGAGCCGTCCAGCAACACTGCCCACCATCGCAAGACCTCCTTGACGCTGTCTATGCTACGTCAGCCGGCGCCGCCGTGCGGGATTGACAGATGCGGGCGCTTCCTCGAACCTCTAGGCAGTCGCCACGCCGTGGCGCGTGACGCACGAGCGCCGTGCGGCCACGGGCGGCGAAAGGCCGTCCTCGCACCCTGTCGTGCGGTTTGCGGAACGCCCCGTGACCGGAGCCAGTCCACAGAGGGGGAGACCGATGCAGCCTGACGCTTCGCCGATCGTAGAGCGTCTGTCCATCCGAGAGCCGCTCGTGGGCGTCTACGACGCTCCGGACCCCACTCCGTTCCGGCCGCTGGTCGTACCCAAGAGACAGGAGTGCGTCTTCGCGGCTTACAGGGATTGGCGCGCGGGCAAGACGCTACACATCACTCGGGAGGTCCGGGGGTGCGGCTTCCTCGGGGCAGAGGCGCACCCCCGCCCCCGTGAGAAGATGGTCGAGTTCCTCTGCGATCAGGAGGGCCTCAGAGCCTCCCACGAGCTCATGGAGCTCTGGCTCGAAGAAGACCACCGCTTTGAACCCGAGCACGGCCACGTGCTCGTGGGTCCCCTGAGGCCCGACCAGTACCAGTTCCTGCGCTCGGTCACCTTCTACGTGGATCCCGACCAGCTCTCGGTCCTCTGCGTCGGGGCGACGTACTACAGCCGCCCCGACGACCCACCGCCCCTGCTATGCAGGTTCGGTGCTGGCTGCATGCAGCTGGTCACGCTGTTCGACGATCTCGACGTACCGCAAGCGATGGTCGGTGCCACGGACTTCGCCATGCGCCACGAGATCGATCCATGTACCCTCGCCTTCACCGTCACCAAACCCATGTTCGAACTGCTGTGCCGCTGGGCCGCGGACCCGCACAGCTCCCTCCACAACCGCTGGCTCGACGACCTGATCGAAGCGCGCGGAGGTTCGCTCGGCTGACCGCCGGCCGGAGCACGCACGTGACGACCGGCGGCGCCGTCGAGAGGCCGGTGTCCCGGCGCTACCACTGCCGACAAGCGCGTCGCGGGCATCGCTCGCGGGTATACACGGCCACAGCCGACACAAGGAGTGTCCAGTGCCTCAGTTCGCCGTCCTTGTCTACCTGCCAGCGCCCGCCGATCCGGCCACGCTGTCCCCCGACTACCTGCACTCGCTCGCGGACTACCCAGAGAGGGTCAAGGGATTCAAGGCGACGGTGCTCGGCGGCTCCTACTTCGCCGCCCAGCGAGGGTTCGCGTTCGACGCACGCGAGACGGGGGTGACGGTCCTCGCCCACACAGTGCGCAGCGGTACGCTGAGCGACTCCCACCTCACCCCTGCCGCCTTCTTCGTGCTGTCGGCGCCGGATCTGGAGGTGGCAGTGCAGGCCGCCAGGCTCCATCCCGCCGTCAAGGACGGCGCCCTGGAGGTCAGACCACTCCTTCCGCCGCCCGCACGGTAGGCTCGCGAGATCGCTGGAGGCACAGGCACGGCGAACGACGCACTCGCCTGGCCGGACGTGCTCCTCAGCGCGTCAGGTGCTCCTTCGTCTCCGCAGCCAGAAGTGCTCGGATCTCGCGGAAGAACAGGTCTCTGACCCTCTGCGTGCGGAGCGCCTCGGCGGGCTCCAGGACGACCTGATCCTTCAGTTGGTGGGCGACGGGCTCGACCTGGAGGACGTAGGAGTCGACCCAACGCTCCCAGAACCAGTCGCGGAGCCGAACTGGATGTAGCCAGGAGCTACCTCCGGAACACGCGCCAAGGCACGCTGCAGCGCCCGCCCGCGCTGACTGTCCTCAAGACACAAGGCGAGATACGCGATCCTATAGGTGACCGCGTGCCGACACCCTGGGGCGATCGGTTCGAGATCTCGTGGGCTGTCGTCCACGCTGCAGACGAAGTGCCCGTAGCAGGACTGCAGCGTGAAGCAGTGGGGAAGGGCGGCGAGGCCAGCTACGATATCGACGATGGGCGCGTCTATGGACCGCGAGTCCAGCGCCGCCAACGCGTCTAGCCGGTCCTGCGCATACCGGGCGTTCTGCACCGACTCCCTAGCCTCGGTGAACGTCTCCAAAGCCCCTCGACATCCCCAGCAGCCTAGCGGGTGGCGGATGGCTGCTTGCGCATCGCCACCCGCGGCATCGAGCACAGCCCGCGCGCCGCCTCGCTCTCCAGTCGGAGCGCGAGCTCGGCGTCGAGATCGGCGGGCCGCACGACCTCGTAGCCGAGCCGCTGGTAGAAGGGGCCGTTCCACGGCACGTCACGGTAGGTCGTCAGCGCCACCTCGGCGAAGCCGTGGGCGTCAGCCCAGCGTTCCACCGCCCGCATGAGGGCCGTGCCCACCCCGAGCCGGCCATGATCAGGCAGGACGGCGAGCTCGGCGAGGTGGAGACGCGCGCCGGCTGGTGTGACGAGTGCGAAGCCGACGCACTCGCCATCTGAGGCGAGCGCGACCCAGAGATGACCGGAGGCTAGCGCCTCCGCAAGAACGGGCACGGGCGTCGTCTCGTCGAACAGTGTCGCTGGAACGTCGTACCCGCGGAAGATCGAGGCCGCCCTCAGCTCGATACGGGGCAACACCTCGAGGTGATGAGGCGCCGCCG
>CAYMTC010000264.1:0-3361 GCA_964393265.1 uncultured Thermoleophilia bacterium | reverse complement strand
GGCGACGATGGCCGCCAGTTCGCCAGCGACCCCGTCGGGCAGCGGCTCGGGGCGATGCTCGGCGAGGATCTGCGTGGCGATCTCGGTGGCCCGCTCCAGGGCGCCGGCCTTGTCGGCGGCCAGCCACTGCTCGTAGGTGGAGCGCTGCCAGACGGTGGGCCGCCAGATCTCCTTCATGTGGGCACGGGTGTGCTTCTCGCCCAGGTAGGTGCCATTGGGGCCCACCTTGGCGATGACGTCCAGGGCGAGGTGCTCCTCGTCGACGACGATGCCCTCGGCGCAGCGTTTGACGATGCCGTAGATCTCGCTCTCCATGACCAGGTGCGGGTAGGAGAGGATCTTGGAGCCGTCCAGCAGCCCGGCGCCGTTCATCATGTCGGCACAGTTCATGACGCTGGCGAACGTGGAGAGGGAGTCGTCGACCGCCGCCTGCCAGTCGGGCTGCTTGGCGCCGGTGGCCATGGTGCCCATGGCGATGGGCAGGCCGTAGAAGTGCGAGAGCTGGGTGCAGGCGGCGGCCAGCAGGTAGTCCTCGGGCGCGCCGCCGGTGTAGCCGCCGGTCTTGAGGTCTATGACGCTCGGCGCAGCCGCGACGAAGCAAGGCACCCCCGGATCGATGAGCTGGAGCAATACGATGCCGGACAGAGCCTCGGCCTGGTTCACGACCAGGTTGCCGGCGAGCGTGGCCGGCCCGGTGCCGCACGAGAGAGGCATCGGCATGAAGCCGGAGGCCAGTCCGTGCTCGGCCGCGACCATGTTAGCCTCGAGGTTGGGGCCGTCGTGGGCCAGTGGGTCGACGGTGCACTCCATGAAGCTGAGGATGGGGCGCTTCTTCAGTTCCTTGGTGCCACCGGTTATGGCCGCCGCCATCTCGATGATGTAGCGCGCCTGCTTCTCGCCGACTGTGGTGACCGTTTGGAAGTGCTTGGTGGTGTTGTTGAACACCGCCTCCGCGTCGTGGAGCGCCTTGGTAGCCGGCGGCACATCCTGGCTCGTGACTACCGGTCCCCAGTAATAGGAGAGCGCCGGCAGCGCGTCCACGAAGCGCGCGGACTCGGCCGCGTCCGCTTTGGTGGAGGGGCGTATCTGGCCGCTGCGCGGGTCTTGCACGAACACGCCGCTAGCATCATTTGAGAGGTAGCTGTGCTTGAGGTCGATCTGCATGTCACAGGCAGGATCGCGCCCAGCGAGTACGTACTCGCGCGGCGCCGCGGCCAGCGCATCGAGCACCACGGCGCGCGGCAGCTTCACGACCTGGGTGGATCGGTCGACGCTGCACCCAGCGCCCTCCAGCGCGTCCAGCGCCTTCTCGCTCGGGAAACGGATGCCCACGGACTCCAATATGTGCAGCGTTGCCTCGTGGATCTGCTCGATGTCGCTGGGCGACAGCACATCCCAGCGAAGTCGCGGGGCGATGGGGTCGATCCTTGCATCCATGAACGGGTACCTCACCTGAGGGGATGGACCGGGCGGCGGCGGGAGGGCGGGCCGAGCATAGGCAGCCGAAGACCCGCCGTCCATGCAGAGTGGACGCCGGGGATTACAGCCCGCAGGCGCGGTTGATAGTAGCGATGCTGAAGCAGGCCGCGCGCACGCCGCGAGTCTATCACCCGGCGGCCGGCCGACTACAGTACTGGCGACTCAGTGGGCGCCATGACGCTCGCACCCGCCGGTCAGCACCTTACGCTACGCCCGCCTCACGGTCGGCCCGCTCGACTATCGCGCGCATCTGCTCCGCCACGTCAGCGTCAAGTGGCGCCGGCCGATGCTCGGCCACGATCTCCTGAGCACGCAGACGAGCGCGCTCGTAGAGCTCCTGCCCGCCGGCGCTCTCCCAGTCCTCTCGCACGCGGCGATCGATCAGCTTGGGCTGGCTCTGCTCACGCATGTGCTTGAGCGTGGCCGGCAGGCTGAGGAAGTCGCCGAAGCTACCCACGGCATGGATGTCGTCGATGGCCAACGTCTCATCGTTGACCGCGATGCCGCCGACGGTGTGCTTGATCATCGCCGCCAGCTCGTTGTCGAGCACCAGCTGCGCGTAGTCGAAGGTGACACCCGACTCGATCATGCCCGCACCGTAGATCAGGTTGGCCCCTGCCAACGCTGCCAAGAGTCCGGTGAGGGTCTTCTCGTGACCGGTCTGGGCGTCGCCGAGCTTGGCGTCCGCCTACAACCCGGCGACGAAGCTGGGCAGCAGGTAGCGCCGTGCCAGCTGGGCCACGGCCGCACTGATCAAGGCCAGCTCTGGGCTGCCGACGCTGGCGGCGGCGAACCGCAGGTCCATGGCGGTGGTCGAGGACCCATAGATGACTGGGGCGCCGCGCTCCGTCAGTTGCGCCAGGGTAGTGCCGGCCAGCACCTCGGCGTTGTGGGTCACGAGGCTGCCAGCTAAGGTGACGGGGCTCGAGCCTCCGGCCATGGCCATGGAGAGGATCGTGTCTGGCAGCCCGGCGCGCGCCGTCTCGATGATGACCTCAGTCGCGTCCTTTGGCAGCTTGAGCGGGCTGACGGGACACACGCCGTAGCCCACTATGGGCCTCTCTCGCAGCTTGTCCGGTCCACCGACGATGAGGGCCGCCATCTCATTGATCGTGCGCACATGGAAGGCGCTGACCGCCTCGGTGCCCACACACTTGGTCGTGTTGTGGAACGCTGCTTCGGCTTGGTGGATCGGCGCCGTCACGCCGGGCACGTCCGAGGCCTCGACCGCGGATTCGTAGGTGTCCATGTGATCCAGAGCGTCCACAAGTCGCGCGATGCCGCGCACGTCGCTCATCAAGGGCGCTCGGCAGGCTCCGTCTTCAGGGTCGATCACCCTGATGCCCTCGTCGAAGTTGCAGAACGCGACTCTTCCAGCCTCGAGGACGAGGTCGTGCTCGCCGTTGCGGCTGGCCTGGTAGGTCTTGGACGGAGCCGAGCGGATGGCGTCTTCTACGATGTGGGGCGGGATCTGCACCATGCGGCGCTCGCGGTCCACACGGCAGCCGCCGTCGGCGAAGATGTCCAGCGCCTCCGGCTGCTCCACGAAGACGCCGCTGCGATCCAGCACCTCGAGCGTCCCGAGGTGGATGTCGTCGAGGTCTGTCTCGCTGAGCACCTCGAGCTTGAGGCCGGCGTTGCGCAGGGCGCCAGCCTGCAGGTTGCGTTTCATGTCAGCCTCCACGGGCCGGACTGGACAGGGATCGCGAGCGACCCCGTGCGACTCAGCGTCTCACCGACAGCCAGCGCTCGGGCTCTTCGCGGTCCCTCTGAGGCTACTCGCGTAGCTGGCCCGCGGTAAAGAGGGTGGCGCCAGACCAGGAGGGGTTTGCACAAGGATAGACACGTGCGCGGATGAGGGATGCTCGGCGACTCGCCGCTG
>CAYMTC010000263.1:0-3383 GCA_964393265.1 uncultured Thermoleophilia bacterium | reverse complement strand
CGTACTTCTCGGCGACCGCCGAGATCTCGGTCGGTCACACGAAGGTGAAGTCACCTGGGTAGAAGCAGAGAACGACCCACTTGCCCAGGTAGTCGGAGAGCTTCACCTGAGTGAAGCCTCCCTTATGGTAGGCAGGCGCCGTGAAGTCAGGCGCCTTACGACCGACCATGATGCTGCTCACGCTTGTCTCCTCCTGTGAAGGTGCCGGTGCATCGTCCTTCTGTGTCGGGTCTGCGCCGACGACCGATCCTGTTGGACGAGCACACCCGATGTCGGTCTCTGCCATACGAGGTGTACCTCCTTCTCGCGTCATGGTGCGAGGTCGCTGGGAGCCGGTCCGGTGACCAGCGTACGTCGTCGCCGGTCACCGTAGCCAGCATACCCCAGCTAGGCCCTCGGCAAGCCGTTGGTCAGGGTCAGACTGCGAAAGCTCACTCGATTCCTCAGGGCCGCGGAGCTAGACGGGTGCACCTCGCCGCAGCGTTGAACGGTCGGGCCGGCCTCCGTTCTTGACAGGCGGGAGGACGGTCTGTAAGCTGTACGCAGAAACGCAAGTCGTTTTTGCGTACAGGGGTGACGCTATCTCTATGTCCGCGCCCAAGGATGACATCGCGACGGTCTTCGGACAGCTCGTGCTTCGTCACGGTTATCGGCGCGCCGCCGTGGAAGACGTGGCGCGCGCGTTGCACATATCCAAGAAGACCATCTATGAGCACTTCGGCAGCAAGGAGGGACTGTACCGCGCCAGCGTGATGCTGTGGGCTGCTCAGCAGCGGCAGCGGGTGGAGTCGCTTCTCACAGAGGTCACGGCCTTGGGGCGCATCGAGCAGGTGACTGCCATCGCTCTGGCCGACGCGCGCCGCTCCGCGGAGACGGAGGCGTATCCAGATCCCGACGGGCCGCCGGAGATCGTGGCGCAGGTCAACGCTCACGTCTTCGGCCCCATGGTGCGTGATCTGCTCGAGGAGGGACACCGCACGGGCGAGTTCTGTGTCGAGGACCCGGAGCTCACCACGGCTTTCGCTTTGGCCATCGGCACTGAGGCCGTGCGGCTCATCCTTGAGGATCCGGAGCGACGGCCCGAGCAAGCCACTCTCGATGCGCTGCGGCGGCTGGTGGCCGGCAGCGTGACACCACGTTCATGACTACCGCGACAGCGACCACCACGAGAGTGTTCGGCACACTGGCGGGCCTGGCTGGAATAGAACACGGCGTGGGCGAGCTCCTGCAGGGCAGCGTACGTCCCGATGGCCTCACGGTCCTGTCGTGGCCCGATTCGGAGTTCTTCAGCATCGTCTCTGGGGAGCCGGCTTTGACGGTGGTGCCACACCTGCTTCTCACCGGCGTACTGGCGATCCTTGTCTCGGTGACCTTCATCGCGTGGGCACTGGTGGCCGCCGGCCGACGTCGCAGCGGTGCCGGTCTCCTGGTGCTCTCGGCCGTGCTGCTGTCGGTGGGCGGCGGCTTTGGCCCGCCGTTGCTTGGCGCCCTGGTCGGCGCCACCGCTGCCCGCGCTGAGTCCGTGCGCCTGCGCCCGGCCCACAGGCGGCTGCCGGCTGCACGACGTCTACTGGCAGCGACTTGGCCATGGGCGCTCGCCGCTGCCATCGTGGCTTGGCTGCTGCTCATGCCCGGACTCCAGATCCTCTCGACCCGCTTCGGCGTGCATGACGAGAGAGTGGTGGTCGCTGTGATCGCCAGCGCGATGGGGCTGCTTGTGCTCAGCCTCGTGAGCGGCCTGGCACGCGACCGCGTAGGGGCCCCGGTGTCAGCTGAAGGCGCCGGTGTGTTGACGCGTACCACGACGACGTAAGACGAAGGCTGCGAAGGAGAGATCATGAGCGACACCATCCTGGTGACGTACGCGACGCGCTACGGGTCCACGCGCGAGGTGGCTGAGACGGTCGCGGAGGTACTCACGACAGCCGCTATCGACGTCAGGCTTGAGTCGGTGGGAGACGTGGGCGACGCTGATGTGGGGGGATGTGCTGCCGTTGTCGTGGGAACGCCCTTCTATCTCGGGTCTCCGCTCAAGGAGGTGACGGCGTTCCTTGAGCGCCATGAGGCGACGCTGCGTCAGAAGCCCGTCGCGCTGTTCGCACTGGGGCCAGTGCGCGCCGATGACGATCTCGCCGCGGCGCGCGCTCAGTTGGACGGCATGACGGCGAAGCATCCCTGGCTCAAGCCGGTCGCCGCCACGATGTTCGTGGGCAAGTACGATCCGACACACCTGCGGCTACGCGACAGGCTCGTGACGTTGCCGCCGGCGAGTCCACTGCACGCCGTGGAAGCGCACGATGACCGCGACTGGGCGATCATCCGCGCATGGGCCGCCTCATTGCCCAACCTGCTCGCAGTGGTGCCGGCGGGTAGTCGGGCCGCGCGCTCGTAGTCGGACTGAGAGCGAGAGCGGAGTGGCTAGGGCTGCCCGCTCAGCTCGCCAGGTGGCGCGAGGAGATGACCAGGCGCTGGATCTCGCTGGTGCCCTCGAAGATCTCGCAGATCTTCGCATCTCTCATGAGGCGCTCCGCCGGACTGCGCTTCGTGTAGCCGCGACCGCCCAAGAGCTGTACGGTCTGGGTGGTCACCCACATGGCGGTCTCGGACGCGGCCAACTTGGCCATCGCCGCGTCGGCGCTGAACGGAAGACCGGAGTCCTGGAGCCAAGCGGCCCGCAGGGTGAGGAGCCGGGCCGCTTGTATCCGTGTGAGCATGTCGGCGAGTTTGAACTGGGTAGCCTGGAACTTGGAGATGGGGCGTCCGAACTGGTGCCGCTGGGTGACCCAGGCGGTCGCCAGCTCCAGCGCGCTCTGCGCTAGTCCTACCGCCAGCGCTGCGATGCCGATGCGGCCGCCGTCCAGCGCCTCCATGGCGAGAGCGAAGCCCTGGCCCTCATCGCCTAACCTGTGCTGGGCCGGGACGCGGCAGTCGTTGAGGAGCACGTCGCAGTTGGCTGCTCCGCGTAGACCCATCTTGCGCTCGGGCGGGCCGAAGGTGAGCCCCGGCGTGTCTCGATCGAGCAAGAATGCGCTCAGGGAACGGCTGCGGGCGCTTGCGTCGGCCGTGCGAGCCACGACCAGATACACGTCCGCTGCCTGCGGGCCGGCATTCGTGATGAACAGCTTGTGGCCGTTGAGCACGTAGTGGTCGCCGTCTCGCTGTGCGGTAGCCGATATGCCCAGCACGTCACTGCCGGCGTCGGTCTCTGTGAGGCAGAAGGCGCCCAGCAACGTGCCCTGGGACAGGGCGGGCAGCCAGCGCTCGCGCTGCTCCTGTGTGCCATACCGCCACAGCGGCACGGCCACCAGCGTGGTGTGCGCCGAGAGTACGTCACCGTAGGAAGGGTCCACGCGGCTGATCTCCTCGATCGCCAGGGCGGCGGC
>CAYMTC010000262.1:0-3392 GCA_964393265.1 uncultured Thermoleophilia bacterium | reverse complement strand
ACACCCTATCCTACACTCTTTCCCTACACGACGCTCTTCCGATCTCAGGCCTGCACGCACTGCGGAGTATGTTCGGAAGTATGTGCCTTCAACGCCATCGTGGCGCTGCCGACGACTGTGCTGGTGTTCCCCGAGCTGTGTCACGCGTGTGGCGCGTGCACTGAGCTGTGCCCAGAGCATGCCATCACCGAGCAGCCGCGGCGCACCGGCGAGCTGCGTATCGGCAACGCGGGTCCGCTGAGCGTGGTCACGGGTGTCCTCGATGTGGGCGAGGCTAAGTCACCCCCGGTGATCCGCGCCGCTAAGGAGCGTATCGACAAGCAGGCCGAGCTCGTGGTGATCGATGCGCCGCCGGGGACCTCCTGTCCGGTCATCGACTCGGTGCGCGACGCCGACCTGGTGGTCCTTGTGAGCGAGCCCACGCCGTTCGGTCTGAACGACCTGCGGCTCGCCGTGGACATGGTCCGCGCCCTCGGGTTGCCGCTCGTGGTCGTGGCTAACAGGAGCGATGTGGGCGACGACAGTCTGCGCGACTACTGCCGCCGAGAGGACATCCAGATAGTCCTGGAGTTGCCGTTCGACCGGCGACTGGCCGAGGCCTACGCCGCTGGCGGCATCGTGATCGAGAGCCTGCCGGAGTACGGGGCGCGGTTCCGTGAGCTGCGCAGGTGTCTCGAGGATGTCGTGGTGCGAGGTGCGGCATGAACGAATTGGTCGTCATCAGCGGCAAGGGCGGCACTGGGAAGACCAGTGTGGTGGCAGCCATGGCCCGACTGGCGGGGACGTCCATGTTGGCCGACTGCGACGTGGATGCGGCAGACCTGCACCTGGTGCTTGCGCCGCGTTTGGACGAGCAGAACGACTTCTCCGGCCGCTCGCAGGCGGTGATGGATCCCGAGGCGTGTACGCAGTGCGGCCTCTGCGTGGAGCACTGCCGCTTCGATGCGCTGGCGCTCGATCCGCCGCGTGTCGACGGCATCGCGTGCGAGGGCTGCGGGCTGTGCACCCGCATCTGCCCCGTCGGGGCGCTCCACATGGAACCCGTGATCAATGGCCACTGGTGGGTCTCCGAGACTGAGTGGGGTCCGCTGGTGCATGCCCGCCTTGGCGTCGCCGAGGACAACTCGGGCAAGCTTGTCACTCTCGTGCGCAACGAGGCGCGCCGCCTGGCGGAGGAACGAGGCCTTCCCTTCATGCTGGTCGACGGAGCGCCAGGCATAGGCTGTCCGGTCATAGCCTCGCTGTCGGGTGCCACCATGGTCCTCGTGGTGACCGAACCTACGGTCGCGGGGCGGCATGACTTGGGCCGCGTGGTCGCCCTGGTGCGTCACTTCGGTCTACCGTTCGCAGTCTGCGTGAACAAGCACGACCTTAACCGCGATCAGGCGCGCGGCATAGCGCAAGAAGCGGTGGAGGCCGGGGCACTCTTCGTCGCGACGGTGCGATACGATCGAGCCGTCACCGACGCCATGGTGGCCGGCAAGAGTGTGATCGACATCACCGATCAGGGTGCCGCGGCTGATCTCATCGACCTGTGGGGTAGGCTCGACGGGGCGTTGGCCGCCATGACCTGCGAAACGGGAAGCGAGTGAGGAACGTATGACACAGACCCCGCACGACGACAGTGGCCGTGCTCAAGGGACGGGTGCAAGGCCCGGTCCTGCACAGCCGGCAGGCCAAGCGACCGCTGCAACACACGGTCGTTCGCCACAGGGCGCACAGCCTGACGACATCGATGCACGTCTGGCATCACGCCTCTCGCGTATCCGACACACTGTCGTCGTCCTCTCGGGCAAAGGCGGCGTGGGCAAGAGCACTGTCGCGGTGAACCTCGCCGTGGCGCTCGCAGAGCGCGGCGTGCAGGTGGGTCTTCTGGATATAGACCTGCATGGCCCCAGCGTACCCAAGATGCTGCACCTCGAGGGGCAACCCATCCGCAGTCACGACGGCGCGGCCCTGCCGGTCGAGTTCACCGCCAATCTCAAGGTGATGTCCATCGGCTTCTTCCTACCGTCGCAAGACCAGGCGGTGATCTGGCGCGGGCCGCGCAAGTTCAACATGATCAAGCAGTTCCTGTCGGACGTGGAGTGGGGCGAGCTGGACTATCTGGTCGTCGATGCGCCTCCGGGCACCGGAGACGAGCCATTGGCCATCATCGAGCTGCTCGGCGACGTGGACGGGGCGGTGGTCGTCACCACACCGCAGCAGCTCGCCATCACCGATGTGCGGAAGTCCATCAACTTCTGTCGGGAGCTGAACTGCGAAGTCCTGGGCGTCATTGAGAACATGAGCTCGCTCGTCTGTCCGCACTGTGGCAAGACCATCGACCTGTTTGGCAGCCATGGCGGTGAGGCGCTGGCGCGTGAGGCTGGCGTGGCGTTCCTGGGGGCGGTCCCCATGGATCCTGCGGTGGCTGTGGCGGGCGACAGTGGTCGGCCCTACCTCCTGTCATCCAGCTCGCTGCCGGTGGCCGAGGCGTTCCGTGCGGCCATCGCGCCGATCCTGGCACTCGACGCAGAACCCGCCGAGGGTGCCACACCATCGCCGGGCCCGGGGGAAGCCTCGGCTGGTGGGCCGGCAGAGTCCTATCAAGATTCTTCGAACTGAGGGGTGAGTGACGTGAAGGTCCTCGTGAGTGCTCAGGCACCGGATATCGCAGCACCAGTAGACCCGCGCTTTGGGCGTGCTGCCCACTTCGTGCTCGTCGACGTGGAGACCGGTGAGTGGAGCGCGCAGTCCAACAGCAGTGTGTCTGCCGGGCATGGCGCCGGCATCGGCTCGGCGCAATTCGTCGTCGAGCAGGGCGCCCAGGCGGTGATCACCGGGGCCACCGGACCCAATGCCTTCCGCACACTACAGGCTGCGGGTGTGCCTGTGTACTTGGCCAACGGCGGCACTGTCGCTGAGGCGGTCGAGGCGTTCCGGAACGGCACGCTGCCGCGCGCCGGCGATGCGTCTGCTCCTGCTCATGCGGGCATGGGTGGCGGCATGGGCATGGGCGGCGGCATGGGTGGCGGCCGTGGCATGGGCGGCGGCATGGGTGGCGGCCGTGGCATGGGCGGCGGCATGGGCATGGGCGGCGGCATGGGTGGCGGCCGTGGCATGGGCGGCGGTCAGGGTCGAGGACAGCGCGGCGGCGCCTGAGCGCGTACAATCGGCTTGTCGGGGCGGGGGGCCGTGTGGGTTTGAGCGTGAGGTGCGTGTGATATGGGCGCAGACCCCACACAGGACGACGGGTACGGACGCAGGCAGCGCGTGCGCGGCGGACGAGGTACGGGCGGCGGCCGAGGTATGGGCCGCGGGCGGCGCCCGGGTCGCGCCACCACGGCGGGCCTGCTGAGCGCCACGGGCGCCTATCTGGCTAACGACCTGCGCGACCCCGAGGGCTTGGC
>CAYMTC010000261.1:0-3411 GCA_964393265.1 uncultured Thermoleophilia bacterium | reverse complement strand
CTCATGGGTAGCGTGAGCGACGAGCTGCGCGAATCGCGCGATGTGAGCGAGAGGGGGCTGGATCTGTGAGCATCGAAGAGGCCGTCGTGTATGTGGCGGCGGCGTACGCCGTCATCTTCGCAGGTGTCCTCGGGTGGGCCGCGGTGGCGGCGCACCGGGTCGGCTCACTGCGCCGCCAGGTGGAGGCCCTGCGCCGAGCCGTCGAGGGTGAGGTCGCTCACGAGCCTGTGGTAGGCGACCTGCAGCCGACAGCGGACGACGACAGCTAGGGCGGCGTCGCAGAGTCATGCGCACCATCTGTTTCATCAGTGACTACGGATACCAGGACGACTTCGTCGGCGTCTGCCGCGCCGTGGTGAAGCGGCTGGCGCCCAGTATCGAGGTCATCGACATCACGCATGGCGTGCCGCCGCAGGACGTGCTGTCGGGGGCCCTGGTGCTGCGCAACACGCTGCCCTACACGCCCGACCGCGCGGTGCACCTCACCGTCGTCGATCCGGGAGTGGGCGGGCGACGGCGGGCGGTCGCTCTGCGCAGTGCCGGCGACCGCCTCTTCGTGGGCCCTGACAACGGCCTGCTGCTGCTGGCCGCCGACGCGGACGGCGGTATCGAGCAGGTCGTCCAGTTGGACAACGAGACGCTCTGGCTCGCGCCCGTGTCCGCCACCTTCCACGGGCGCGACATCTTCGCACCTGTCGCGGCGCGGCTCGCCGGCGGGCTGCCTCTGGGGCAGGTGGGGCAGGAATTCGATCCGGCGACGCTGGTGCGACTGGAGCTCTTGGCACCCCAGTTGGCGGTCGACGGCATCGACGCGCCGGTGGCGCTCATCGACCGCTACGGTAACGTGGCGCTCAACCTCAGCGCCCAGGAGCTGCAGGAGGCGCAGTTGGGCGAGCAGATCGAGCTGGTCTGTGGCGGCGAGCGGTACCACGCGCAGATCGCTGCCACCTTCTCCGGCGTGCGCCCTAGCGACATCGTCGTGCTCATCGACAGCTACGGGCAGGTGGCGGTGTCTGTACGTGAGGGCTCTGCCGCCGGTGTGCTCTCGCTGCACGTCGGCGACGTGGTGGGTCTGCGCCGGCTATGAGTGCAGGAGCCGTTTGCACTGCCCACCGCCGTCGGCTAGACTACCCGCTCGCGTGTCCGTGCGACCGCACCATGCCCACGAGTCCCCGAGAGTGAGCCATGAAGACGTACGTCGCCAAACCGGCCGACATCAAGAAGAATTGGTACGTGGTCGATGCGTCTGGTCAGACGCTCGGCAAGCTGGCGACCACCATCGCCGACACCCTGCGCGGCAAGCGTAAACCCATCTACACTCCGCACATCGACACCGGCGACTTCGTCGTCGTGGTCAACGCCGAGAAGGTCGTGGTCACCGGCAAGAAGGCGGAGCAGAAGATGTACTACCGGCACTCGGGGTACCCCGGTGGCCTTAGCGCAGAGCCGTTCAACAAGCTCATCGCCCGCCGGCCAGAGGAGATCCTGCGGCGCGCGGTGCGCGGCATGCTGCCGCACAACCGTCTCGGCCGCGCTCAGCTGCGCAAGCTGAAGATCTACGCCGGCCCCGAGCATCCGCATCAGGCCCAGCGTCCCGCGGCGCTGACGATCAAGGAGTAGCAGGGTGGCAGCAGTGGTCTATCGGGCTACCGGCAAGCGCAAGAGCAGCGTGGCACGCGTCATGCTCATGCCCGGAGAGGGCAGCGTAGAGGTCAACGGTCGCGGGCTCGAGGAGTACTTCGGCCGTAAGGTCCTGCAAACGGTGGCTCTCATGCCTTTCGAGACCACTCGTACCGCTGGTAAGTTCAACGTCAAGGTGAACGTGCACGGCGGCGGCGTCGCGGGTCAGGCCGGCGCCATGCGCCACGGCATCGCTCGTGCGCTGTGCGAGGCAGACCCCAGTCTGCGCACGCCGCTCAAGCGTGCCGGCTTCCTCACCCGCGACTCACGGACCGTCGAGCGCAAGAAGGCCGGCCTGCACAAGGCCCGCAAGCGCCCGCAGTTCAGCAAGCGCTGAGTGTCGCGCTGGCGGCCTCCGCGCCCGCCCGCCGAAGCCTCCAGAGACCGCGTCAGTCGCCTCCTCGGCACACGACGACGGTGGCTCGTTCGAGGACCAGCTGCTTCATGAGCACACCTATAGCGGCTTAGCTGCCGTCGAGGCGTGCATCCTCGTCGGTATGCCGTAGGTGTCGTCAACAGACGCGGCTGCGGGAGTCGGGTCAAGGTGCGTCACGGCTGCCGCGCGAGCGCGACCGACAGCGGCCCGACCAACAACCTGAGCACACTCTCCACATCGTACTTGCCGGGCTCGACGGGGCGGGATGTGCCTGGGTGCTTCTGGTCCCCTGACGAGCGAGGCGCACGGCCTAGGTGCGGCCGCGCGTGACCGACGTCCGCTAGTGGCCTGTGGCTCGGGTAGAATGGAGCGCACCCTCTGCTGGGCCGCCAGTCGGCAAGGTCTGGGCAGAAGTAGGGAGGCGGCGGGGCGCGAGTGCACGGCGGCGCGCAGCACTGGGCCGTCGCCGCGGCCGGACCTGGAGTGTAAGGACACTGTATGTGCGGAATCGTCGGCTACGTCGGGCGCAGGTCCGCCAAGCCCATCATCCTCGACGGTCTTAGGCGACTCGAGTACCGCGGCTACGACTCGGCCGGCATCACGCTGGTCGAGCAGAAGCGTCTGCACACGGTGCGTGCCGTGGGTAATCTTGAGGCCCTCAGCGCCGCTGTGGGCGACGGCAGCACGGCAGCCACCGTCGGCCTTGGCCACACACGCTGGGCTACGCACGGTCGGCCCAGCGAGGAGAACGCCCATCCGCACAGCGACTGCAGCGGCCGGGTCTCCATCGTGCTCAACGGCATCATCGAGAACTACAAGGACTTGCGTGCGGAGTTGGCGGCACGCGGCCATCGACTCACCTCAGAGACAGATGCCGAGGTGGTAGCTCACCTTCTCGAGGAGCACATCGACGAAGGGCTTGAGGCAGCGGTCCGTGCTGCGGTCGGCCGTCTGGCGGGCCACTTCGCGTTCTGCGCCCTGAGCCTCGACGAGCCGGAGCTTATCGTCGGCACCCGGCGTGAGGCGCCGCTGGTGGTGGGGGTGGGGGATGGCGAGACGTTCCTGGCGAGCGCCATCCCCGCCTTTCTTGCTCACACTAAGCGCATGGTCGTGCTCGAGGACGGCGACGTGGTCGTCGTCACTCCTCGGGGCGCACGGTTCACCGACGCCGCTGGCGTGCCGGTGTCGCGCGACGTCGCCGATGTACCCTGGGACGACGACGCGGCCGAGAAGGGCGGCTACGAGACGTTCATGCTCAAAGAGATCCACGAGCAGCCGGCGGCCATCGCCGCTACCCTGGCCGGGCGGCTGCGTGACGACGGCTCGGTCGACCTCAGCGAGATGGGGTTGAGCGA
>CAYMTC010000260.1:0-3416 GCA_964393265.1 uncultured Thermoleophilia bacterium | reverse complement strand
CCCCCCCCCCCCCCCTCCTACACTCTTTCCCTACACGACGCTCTTCCGATCTCGAAGGGAGGCAGCGTCAGGAGTGCTGGACCGTCGAGAAGACCCGGGGCGGGACGTCCCGGGCGAAGTGAGGTGTGCACGGCGATGGCCGGAGAACGCCAATGGGCTGTCGTCCGGCCGACGGCGGCTCGATGAACGGCACCTGATGGTGGGGGCACGATGATCGTGCTGAGTCTGTTACTCGCGCTTTCGCAGTGGCCACGGTAGACTGCGTACGGGCGGACTAGATGGTGAGGGGTGGTGGGCCCCACATAGTGCACCATCAAGAGTCCGGGAAGGGTCTTGCGCAGTCCCGCGCGTGCTCGTCGGGCGTTGCGCTCGCCGTCTATCCCAGAGAATGCTTCAAGGTAGTACGTAGGCGAGGTGCCATGTCGACGCGCAGGGGACGTCCGTTGTCACGCGTATCTCAGGCATCCTCACGAGGAGCTTGCGGAAGTCCTTCGCCAGAGCGCATCGAGGGGATCTGCCGGGCTGCTCTTGGGGGCTGTCCACCGGCCGGCCCGGAGCTCACTGAGCTGCTTAGCATCAGGTCCCGAGAGGCCGCCGGACCACTCTTCTCGGCTGCTCGGCGATTGCGTCGGCGCTACTTCGGCGACGTCGTCTTCCTCTACGGCTTCGTCTACTTCTCGACGCACTGCCGCAACAGGTGCACCTTCTGTCTGTACCGGGCTGGCAATGAGGCCGCGCCACGCTATCGAAAGAGCCTTGACGAAGTGGTCGCCATCTCCCGCGACTTGGCCGACTCTGGCGTGAACGTCCTCGACCTCACCATGGGTGAGGACCCGCTGACCCACGACTCCGGTGATTACACACCGCTGTACAAGATGATCAGTGCCGTACGACAGGAGACCGGTCTGCCTATCATGGTGTCGCCTGGCGTCGTGCCAGCTGAGACGCTCAGCGCCATGCGCGCTGCAGGCGCCGATCTCTACGCTTGTTACCAGGAGACGCACACACGGACGCTCTACGAACGGCTGCGCGTGGATCAAGACTTCGACGAGCGCGCCGCTGCCCGCGATGCTGCGCGGCGCGTCGGCATGCTGGTGGAAGATGGCATGCTGACCGGGATCGGCGACACCGTCGCAGACCGGGTGGCGGCCATCGAGGCTATGCGCGCCGATGGTGACGATCAGGTCCGCATCATGACGTTCGTGCCCCAGAGCGGCACGCCGCTCGCCGATCAGAGCGTGCCCGGCTGTCTCGATGAACTGCTGACGATCGCCGCCATGCGCCTGGTCATGCCTGAGAGGCTTTCACCGGCGTCGCTCGATGTCGAGGGGTTCGCTGGCCTGCGCCCGCGGCTGGATGCTGGCGCTAACGTGGTCACGTCGATCGTGCCCCCGCAGGCCGGGCTGTGCGGCGTCTCCAACTCGGAGCTGGACGTCGATGAAGGGTTGCGCACGGCGGCGGCCGTGCGCGACGCTCTGGGGCCGCTCGGCCTCCGTCAGGGGTCGCTCGGGGAGTTCCGCTCGTGGATGAGGTCCACGATGGCACGGCGCGAAGGTGGTGTGGCATGAGGCTGGGTATCGTCGGGGGCAAGCTTCAGGGTACGGAGGCGACGTACCTTGCCCGGAAGGCGGGCTACCAGACGGTGGTGTACGATCGATCACCCTTGGTCCCCGCTGCCGGGCTTGCGGACGACGTCCGTGTACTGGACGTCACGCACAGCGAGAGGGCGACTCGCGCGGCGATGGTAGACTGCGACGCGGTGCTGCCGGCCTGCGAAGACATCGAGACGCTGCGGTGGCTCACGCGGCATGTGCCCACGTGGGACATGCCGCTGCTGTTCGATCTCCAAGCCTACTCACTGAGCTCCTCGAAGCTGCGCTCCAACGAGCTGTTCGACCGTCTGGGCGTCCGGCGACCCGCACCCTGGCCGCGCTGCGGGTTCCCACTGATCGTGAAGCCCAGTGTGGGCAGTGGCAGCGTGGGTGTGCGACGTATCGACGACGAGGCGGGGCTTGAGGAGGCCCTCGCCGAGTTCGAGCGCACGGGGACCGCTGCCGTGGTCGAGGAGTACGCGCCTGGGCCGTCACTGTCGCTCGAGGTGCTTGCGCAGCACGGCGAGCCCGTGTCCCTCTTGCCCACGTTGCTGGAGTTCGACCGTGTCTACGACTGCAAGCGCGTCATCGCTCCCGTGGAGGACGTGGCGACCGCAGGCGGCTCTGGCACGGTGGATGCCGAAGTGCTGGCCACGCTGGATGACGTGTCGTGTCGCCTGGCGCGCGGGCTGCAGCTGAACGGCATCATGGACGTCGAGGTCATGGTGCATTCAGGCAGTGTCAAGGTCCTGGAGATCGATGCCCGCCTGCCAAGCCAGACGCCTACCGCGGTCTACCACTGCTGCGGCATCAACATGGTGTCCCTGTTTGCCCGGACTGTACTGGAGGGCAGGGTGCCTGCTGTGAAGCGCTCCCCGGTCGCCGCGTGCTGCTACCAGCACGTGGCCGTTGCCAACGGAGCCGTGGAGGTGCTGGGGGAACACGTCCTGGCGAGTGCTGGGCCGCTGCGGCTGGTGCACGGGCTGTGGGGCGCGGACGAGGTGCTCAGCGGCCAGCCCGAGGAGCCATCAGCTGCGCCGTGGTCGGCGACGATGATCTGTGTGGCCGACAGCGTGGCGGCGGCGCGGCGCAAGGCTGCTGACGCGGTCGACAACCTTGCCAAGGAGTGCGGCCTCACCGTCGTAGAGGAGACGGTCGGCATGTCCGCCGACGATGGTGAGGGTACGCATGCCGGCCGTATGATGACCACGCCGGCGGGAGGTGACGCATGACGCGTCTGGTCGAGTCAGACGTGCGCGTTCTCAGCACACGCCTTCCCGAGCTTGAGGAGAGTCTACTGCGCGTCGCAGGTATCGGCTTGAGCGACCTCGGGCGTCGCGCGTGGGACCAGCAGGACGAGCCGATCCTCGCGGGCGTACGCATGGCGGCTGTCCCTATCTCCCAGGGCGAGGGTCTCATCGCAGGCTTCAGCGAGTGCGTGGTCGCCGTCCTCGCTGCGCTGGGCTGCCAGTCGTGGGTCACCGAGGCGCCGGACGTCGCTGGCCTGCAGGAGGCTGCGGAGCGAGGCGCCGAGGTCGTGTTCCTCGCGGACGACGCGCGCTTCATCGCGCTCAACATCCGCGGCGGCGTCTGCGCGGACAACGACTCGTGCACGGCTAGAGGCTACGTGGCAGCGCTAGAAGCGGCTGCTGGGGGCTTGCGGGGCAAGGCCGTCGCGCTGTTGGGGTATGGGCCGGTCGGTCGCGCTGCCGCGGCTCGACTGGTGGAGCGCGGCGGCTTGCCGGTCGTGGTGGAATGCGAGCCGTCGCGCGCCGCACAGGCGGCAGCGGATGGGCTGTCTGTCCAAGACTTGCACGACGCTCT
>CAYMTC010000259.1:0-3421 GCA_964393265.1 uncultured Thermoleophilia bacterium | reverse complement strand
CTTCACCATCGTCGAGCGTGCCGCGGGTACCGTACTCGGCGAGGTCGAGGGCGAGCGTCTGTTCCGTACCGCACATCCGGGCGCCGTCTACCTCCACCTGGGCGAGCAGTACATCGTCCGCGAACTGGACCTCGCACTCGACACCGTCCTTGTCGACCACTTCCACGGTGGCTTCTACACACAGCCTAAGGTCGACAAGGACATCATGATCGTCGGTCAGTCGGCCGACCCAGTGCCAATGACGGGCGCAAGCCTGTCCCGAGGCCAGATCCAGGTCACCGAGCAAGTCGTCGCGTACCAGAGACGCGACATCGTCGACAGACACGTGATCGACACTGTCGATCTCGACGTACCCGAGCAGGTCTTCGTCACCGAGGCGTTCTGGCTCGTCCTCGACGGTGACTTCCTGGAACGCACGCTGCAACAGCACGGGTCCCTCGACACAGATGACCCGACGTCACGTGGAAGGAGTCGCCTGGCAGGGTCGCTCCACGCCATGGAGCACGCGTTGATCGCCGTGCTGCCCCTCCACGCCATGTGCGACCGCTGGGACATCGGAGGGTTGTCCACACCCTGGCACTGGCAGACGGATCGGGCCACGGTCTTCGTCTATGACGGGTATCCTGGCGGCATCGGCCTGTCTCGCCGTGGTTTCAAGTCCTTCTCGCAGCTGGTCAGCGACGCTCACGCTCTCGTTCAAGGCTGCCCGTGCGAGAGCGGGTGCCCCAGCTGCATCCAGAGTCCCAAGTGCGGCAACCTGAACGAGCCGCTCGACAAGCAAGGAGCTCTTTCCCTGCTCGCCGCGCTTGCGTCCACGCCCAAGCTCCCGCAGGACTAGTCGACGGCGCAGGGGTCGCGGGTCCTTCCCGACCCGAGCTCGCGCGGGACTAGCCCCCGACCGTCGTATCCTGTAGAACGTGGCCATGGCAGGAGACCCCGTGCATACTCACCCGCCCACGGCCTCGAGCGACGGGCAACGCCGCTACGTGAGTGTCATCGGCCAGAGCGTCGCCGACACAGCACTCCGCGAGACGGCCGAGGAGCTCGGCGAGCGATTGGCCAGAGCCGGCCTCTGCGTCGTCTGTGGTGGCATGGGCGGCATCATGAGCGCAGTGGCTCAAGGAGTGCGCCGCGGGGGCGGAGTCAGCATCGGCATCCTGCCCGAGCTCTACCGCCAGCACGCCGACGATGCCCTCACGTACTCCGTCTGCACCGGTGTAGGACACGCACGCAACCTCGCCGTCGCCGCCAGCGGGGATGTGGTCGTGGCTGTCGGCGGCTCCTGGGGGACCTTGTCGGAGATCGCCCTCGCGCGCTGCGCAGGACGCACGGTGATCCTGCTCAAGAGCTGGCGGCTCTCGCCACCAGACGGTCTCCCCGCGGGCCTCCTGAAAGCGACCTCGCCCACGCACGCGGTCCACCTCGTGCTCAAGGTCCTCGACGGCGAGCGCTGACCCGCGCTTCCGCGACGGCCCTGTGTGACCACCGCGACAACTCTCATGATCCCGCAACGACGCCTCACCTGGCGCGCCGTCAACCTGGAAGATATACAGAGCGTCTTTCTTTCTGTAGTGACAGTTGCTAGAGTCACCGCCGCTTCATCGATCACCACGGAGCAGAGCAGAGTGACACACGCGGTCACATCACCCCCGCCCCATGCCGGCAAGCTAGCGCGGCCAGATGCGCAGTCGCCGCTCGTCGACGACGCCACGTCCCAGAGACTCGCGCCGCTGCGGGAACGTCGGCTCACGGTGGTCCGAGCGCCCGCTGGCTACGGCAAGACCGCTCTCGTCGCCGACGCGTGTCGACGTCTCCATGTGAACGACATCTGGTACACCGTCGATGCTCTAGACCGCGATGCCTTCAGCTTCATGGCCGGGCTGGTGCGAGCGCTCAGATCCCGCACGCCGCACCTCGGTGAGCTCCTTCACCACCGTCTGGAGGACGAGGGGGACACCTCCCTGCACGTCCACGAAGCGCTCAAGTGGCTCCTGTCTGCCTTGCGCGTCGACCTCCAGGAGGACACCCTCTTGGTGCTGGACGATCTCCACGAGGTGGCCGGCCTCGGCGCCATCAGCGTCGTCGACTCGCTCGTGGCAAACGGACCCGAGCACCTCCACGTCGCCATCCTGGCACGCTTCGATCCAGGGGTCAGCACGGCCAAGTTGCGCCTTCGCAACCAACTCTTGGAGCTGGGTGCCGATGACCTGCGACTCAGGTCGGCCCAAGTCGCAGGACTCATCGAACGATCCACCGGCACACGGCCCGCGGCGGCGCTCGTCGAGCGTCTCATCACCCAGACCCAGGGCTGGCCAGCCGGCGTGGTGCTGGCCTGCCGAGCAGCGGCTGCCCAGTCCTTGGACCTCCACACGCTCAGCGTCACCGACCCAGCGTTCAGGGCCGAGCTCTTCTCGTACCTTGCAGAGCAGGTCTACGCGAGAGAGGACGCCACCGTGAGGCACTTCCTCGAGCGCTCCTGCTGTCTCGACCGCATCACCGTCGATACAGCAAGCAGAGTCACAGGCCAGCACGACGCGGCGCGCATCCTTGCCGACCTCGTGGAGCGCAACGTCTTCACCACAAGGGGGCCTGGGGACTGCTTCCACTACCACCCCCTTCTCCGCGAGTACTTGCGTCACAAGGTGGTCGAGGAAGAGGGACCGGCGGCGTACCGGCATGCGCAACTTCGCGCAGCTCGGGTGTGCGAGCGCGCCGGCGATCTGCGCGCAGCGGTCGACATATACCTGGCGGCCGACGAGCCGCTGCACGGCGTCGCGGCCATAGGTCGCGGTGGCCTGTCGCTCATCGACCACGTGTCCGTCGAGACCCTGGACGACTGGATCGTGCGATTGCCACCAGACTCCCCGCCGGCGCAGGCGTGGCGCCACCTCCTACGCAGTCAGACGCTGTGCCGCCGCGGTGCGTACGACGAAGCGCTCGCGTCTCTCGACGAGGCGGAGGCTCGGCCGCGGGCGGTAGGCGCCGCCGACCTGGCCTTCCTCTTGGCCGCCGCACGCGAGCGGACGCTCTACTGGAAGGGAGACTACACAGGGGCAGCCGAAGTCTGCGAGCAAGCCATCTTGGCAGCCACCTCAGACACCCAGAGAGTGCACGCTCTCCTAGGGCTCGGCGCCGCGCGCATCGCCACCAACGACTGGGAGCATGCGGAACGCGCTTGGTCCGAGGCAGAGCGCATCGCCGACGAGCACGACGCGAACGAACTCCTCCGCCTAGAGTGCCAGCGTCTCTCGGCTCTGGCCACGCAGGGCCTCTTCCGCGATGCCGCTGCCCGCTCGCTCGCGGCTCGCCTGCACGTAGAGCGCCGTATGCCGTCCGAGTTCATCGTGGGCTTCCTCAACCTCCTGGCCGTCGCCAGGCTCTACTTGGCCGACTACCAGGCAGCCGACGAGTCGCTCACGGC
>CAYMTC010000258.1:2672-3422 GCA_964393265.1 uncultured Thermoleophilia bacterium | reverse complement strand
CCCCCCCCCCCCCCCCCCCCTCCCCCCCCCCCCCCCCCCCCGCCCCACCCCCCCTACCCTACACTCTTTCCCTACACGACGCTCTTCCGATCTATACCGGCCAGCCTCAAGGGCACGCCGGCCGACCAAGCCGACCTTGACGTGCTCGTCGAGAAGGCGCTCAAGGACCTGGGCGCCGGCACCAACCCGCGGACCAGCACGCCCGACGAGATGCGGGGCATCTGGCTGCGGGCGTTCGCCGGTCAGCTCGACGTGCTGGCGGCCGGCTGAGCAGCCGGCCGCCCTCTGGGGATTCAGGTGGGGGCACCGGGACAGACCAGACGGCACAAGGAGCACGCATGCACTTCTACTGCGGGCGCATCCTGCGCGTAGACCTCACGGAGGGGCGGGTCAGCACCGAACCGCTGCGCACTGAGTGGCTTGAGCGGTACATCGGGGGCAAGGGGCTCTTCTTGAGGTACCTGTGGGAAGAGCTCGTCCCAGGGACGGACCCTCTTGGACCTGACAGCCCGATCATCCTCGCCACTGGACCCTTTGCTGGGACGTGCGTCAGCACGTGCTCCCGCCTGCTCGTCGGGTTCAAGAGTCCCATCACCGGGACCATCGTGGACAGCTACGTGGGTGGCTCGTACGGCTCTGAGATGAAGTACGCCGGCTACGACCTCATCGTCATCAAGGGCCGCGCCGCTGAGCCGGTGGCGGTGAGTATCGTCGATGACGACGTCCTGCTGGTTCCAGCGAGCCAGGCGT
>CAYMTC010000258.1:0-2662 GCA_964393265.1 uncultured Thermoleophilia bacterium | reverse complement strand
GACCACGAGCGCGACAGAGCGCTGGGTGCGGGAGTGGGCTGGCAGGGACACACGGGTGCTGTCCATAGGGCCGGCCGGCGAGAACCTGGTGCCCTGGGCCTGTATCTCGACGGATCAGTACCACAAGGCTGGCCGTGGTGGTGGCGGCGCGGTCATGGGCGCCAAGAACCTCAAGGCGGTCTCCGTCAGGGGCACCGGTGGTGTCAGTGTGCCCCACATCCGTGAGTTCATGGCCGACGCGCAGCGTATGCACCGCGAGTACCTGCTGGTAGATGCGCACATGTGGGCACACACCGACGGCACGCCTGTCTTGGTCGATCCGGTGAACGGCGCCGGTGCGATGCCTACGCGCAACTTCTCAGGTGGCGAGTTCGCCGGCGCCGGCAACATCAACTCCGAGGCCTTCCAGCGTTATCGGGTGCGCAAGCGCTCCTGCTACCAGTGCGTACTCTCCTGCCGCAACTACCACGTCATCGACGACGTGTCCTGCGAGGGGCCGGAGTACGAGACCATAGCTCTGTGCGGCTCCAACTGCGGCATCGACGACATCGGGGCCTTGACGCGCTTCCACGTGGCCTGCGATGAGCTTGGCATGGACACCATATCGACGGGTGCTGTCGTGGGATTGGCCATGGACCTCACGGAACGCGGCGTCGCCGACTACGGTGTGCGGTTCGGGGATGTCGAGGGGTACCTCGCGGCGCCGGCCGCCATCGCCTCGCGCAGCGGCATCGGCGAGGCGCTGGCGCTGGGTACCCGTGTGGTCGCGCAGCGCAGCGGTCTCCCCGAGCTGGCGATGCAGGTCAAGAACCTCGAGTTGCCCGGCTACGATCCGCGTGGCTCCTTCGGTATGAGCTTGGCCTACGCCACCTCAGATCGCGGCGCGTGCCACATGCGCGCGTATCCGGTCAGCGACGAGATCCTCTCGGGCCTGCTGGCTGCCGACACGCTCGAGGGTAAGGCGCAGTACGTGCTCAACGGGCAGAACAGCTCGTCGCTGCGGTGGACCGGCATCTTCTGCGACTTCTGGTTCCCCGACGCCGACCAGATCAGCCAGCTCATGCGCCACGTGTGGCAGCGGCCGGTCTCAGCGGACGAGCTCATGGCTGTCGGTGAGCGCATCTGGAACCTGGGCCGGCTGCTCAATCTGCGCGAGCGTCCTGCCGTTGAACCCGACGATCTCCCGGCGCCGCTGCTCGAGCGCTCGCTGGACAACGGCCCTGCCGCCGGCAACATCATCAGCAGGGTGGCCTTCCACGAGGCGCTGCAGGAGTACTACGAGTTGCGCGGCTGGAGTCGTGACGGTGTGCCGGGCGAGCGCAAGCTCAAGGATCTCGATGTCGACGTTCGCTTGCAGCCGGAGAGGGAGGTGGCGTAGTGGCCCGCGTCAGCGTCGATACCAGGAAGTGCACCGGCTGCCACCAGTGCGAGATCGCCTGTTCTGCATGGCACGAGGGCCAGTTCCGCCCCAGCCTGGCGCGGTTGCGCGTGGAGGCTGATCCCGCCTCCGGCAAGGTCCGCGCGTTCGCCTGTACGCAGGATCGCTGCGGCAAGTGCCGTGACGCCTGCCCCGAGGGAGCCATCAAGACGCGCTCCGTGCCCGTCAAGGTCTCCTCTGGTACTATCCAGTGCACGGTGCTGGTGGTGGAGCCGGACGAGTGTACCGGCTGCGGTGTGTGCGTCGATGTGTGCCCGCTCAAGGTCATCTTCCTGCATCCCGACACGGGCAAGGCGGTGAAGTGCGACCTCTGCGACGGCGAGCCGCAGTGCGTGCTGGCATGCCAGAATCCGCTGGTGCAGGCCGTGGAGCTGCGCCCAGACCAGCCGGCGCGGGTGGGCTAGGAGCGACAGGCGACGATCATGGGGGCAGGCTCTCGTGCGGAGTGAGACCACATCAGGGACGGCTGCTGGCGGCGTGGGCGAGGCGACCTCGGCCGGCGACGGTGACCCAGAGACGGCCCGCAGCAAGCGGACGCGCCAGGAGATAGGGCGGCGCCTCAAGGCTCTGCGCCAGGACAGGCAGATGAGCCTGCGAGATGCCGGCAACGTGGCTGGGCTCTCGCCGTCGTTCATCGGCTTGGTGGAGCGTGGCGAGACCGAGATCGCCATATCGCGCCTCATCCGTCTGGCGGACGCCTACGGCTGCGTGGTGGCCGATCTCCTGGCCGATGTGCATGAGCCCCGCGTGGAGTACATGCCTATCAGCCAGGCTCTCAGCATGCCCACCAATGTCCAGGGCGTCGAGATCCTCTACCTGGCTAGCCCGTCGTGGCCCATGGAGCCGTTCATGGTGCGCTTGGAGCCGCACGCCAGGCTCGAGGGGCTACGGCACAACTCCGAGGAGTTCCTGCACTGCATCACTGGTACTCCGGCGTTGCGTGTGGGCGACCAGGTCCAGCCGCTGGCGCCTGGCGACACCATCTTCGTTCCACGCCTGGCCGAGCACGCCTACTTGAACGAGGCGGACCAGTCCGCGGTGCTTCTCGGCGCTGTGCATCGCGAGAGCGGCGATGGCGGCCACGTGGGGAGTTGGTCGTTCGAGGTCTCCTGAGTCCCGCGACGCGGCTAGTAGCGTCGTAAGTGGGGTGGGCAACGCACAGCACATGAGGGGGCGACAGTGGACGTAGAGGGCTACGACTCGCGGCTGCCGGCGAACGGAGAC
>CAYMTC010000257.1:0-3439 GCA_964393265.1 uncultured Thermoleophilia bacterium | reverse complement strand
TAATGAGCGGTGACTGGAGTTCAGACGTGTGCTCTTCCGATCTCGCCTATGGCGAGGACTTTGACCAAGGGGCTGCGATACACGGTACAGCCGTGGTTCTCGTGGCGGACTGCCCCGAGCAGCGTCTTGTAGTGGCCGAACGTCCACCCATAGTGAAGGTGGGTACAGCCTTGCTCGATGGCCTTGCGGGCCATCTCGATGTCACAGAGGCGCCCTGGGCGGTAGTCTGCGTAGTGGGGGTCGAAGCTGTGGACGAAGGCCCAGGCGTGCGTGCCAAGGAGGAAGCCTAGGCATGCAGCGATGGTGTGGCCCTCTTCCCGTAGGACCACAGCTAGACCGAACAGGTGCACGAGCTGCTTCAGGTGGTCGCGATCACGGGGGTTCTGCTCCCATGAAGACGTGACCCCGTGCTGCTCGCGTAGCCTGTCGAGCACTCGATCCACGGTCTCGTCGATGAGTGCGTCGTCCACTTCAGTCGCATGCAGACAGGCCCACTCTGCACGTGGATTCTGTCGGAACAGGCGGTTGCGCTGCTGGTTCGAGTTCTGGCGCGTAGAGCGTCCCAACGACGAGGTGTACTCATCTGGGGTCTTCGGGAGCTCGATGATGTAGTCCTCGCCCGTCTCGATGAGCCGCCAGGGCACGGTCAGAGCGTGCGGGTCGCCCATGAGTTCCACGTGGATGCGCTGGACTTGTGGGAAGACGCGGAACAGCGCCCGACAACCAGCATCGATGACTGACGCCGCTATGGGGACGAATCGGGTGAGTATCCGTGCTTTGCATCCGTCTACAGAGGCGATGAGGATCTGCTCCCCACCGTGGAGGACGACGGTGTGGAGGACGTCCTGCTCGTCGAAGCTGCGGAAGTACTCGACAGTGGCGTACGGGCACTGGTAGAGGCTGGGTAGCCGGGCCTGTGCCCAGACGGGCACCTCGTCTCGGTAGACGACGCAGTCAAGCTCGGGCAGTTCTATGGCGGTCATGGGGCTTCTGGTCGCGGCGTGCCCGAGACAGCCGTCCGGCGTGCACGGCGGACGGCAGAAAGGCCCTGCGCGTCGAGGTGTCGGTGAGCGTGCCAGTGTGCTGCCGCTATGGCACGCCCGACGCTTCGGCACAGGGCGTGTGCGCGGGTGTCCACGTGCAGGCTCGCGGCTGCGGAACTGCGGTAGATCGAGATGATGTGGAGGGGCTGTGGGACGCCGCCCAGGCGCAGCTTGTACTCGTGCCGTCCCCACAGCAGGTGGTAGAAGCGGACGCCACGGGCGACAGCCTCTTGGATGCCGCCGAGCGCAGTGAGCCACCCAAGCTCGTACCGGCTGAAGGCGGGGTCGAAGGAGCCTGTGTGGACGTAGACATGGGTGCCTATTCGTGTGGCGAGATCGGCGGCCACGACGCGGTCGCCGATCATCACGGCCACGAGGAAGCCGAACGCATGGCAGAGCTCTACGAGGCGGGCCTCGTACGTCGCATCGATGCCCGAGGTGCGGCCGTGTTGCCGTAGTCGGTCACGACTCAGGCGGATGGCGTGGTGCAGGAGGTCAGGGGGGATGTCGGCGGCCTCATACACGCAGAGCCTGTGATCCGGGTAGTCGCGTTGCAGGCGGTTCCGGTAGTTCCTCGTGTGCTTGCGTGTGGCACGGCTCAGCGTCGCCACGAACTGGTCGTAGGCAGGCGGAAGATGGACGACCACGTCCTCCTGCTCCACTAGGATGCGGGCTGGTGTCTGAAGCTTGTCGGCGCTGAAGGGCACCTCAGCTCGAATGAGGTGGGCGCGCGGGTATGCACGATAGAGCGCGCGCGCCCCGCGCTCGAGGGTCGCCGGCGAGACCCCGCAAAGGCGGTTGACTACCTCGACGGTGCGGCCGCGGTCGGCCAAGAGCACGATGGTCGGGGGTTCCTCGAGCACACAGACACCGAGGGTCGCGTCCGCATAGAAGAGGGAAGCGTACTGGGCGGTGGCGTAGGTGCTCTGGTAGAGCGTGGGCAGCTGCTGCGCGAGGGGCTGTGGCACCTCGCGCGGCATGACGAGGGCGCCGACGTCGGCGAACTGCAGACGTGGGGGTGAGAAAGGTGACGATGGGTCAGGCAGGCTCGAGGTCATGTATGAGTATTCCGACGAGCCGAGCCGTACCCTCCTCCGCAGGTGATGATGGGCTCGCGCATCGGCTGGGCGCCCGTTTCCAAGTCAGCGCAGCGTGTTCCCAGACGTATATACCGTGAGGCCAGACTCGACGTCGAGCATCTTTCCTCCGGACAGCGCGAAGATGTTGTCCGTCACATGGGTGTGGTCAGAGCCGTCGAAGATGAGGAGTGTGCCCCACGGGTACGGATTGGTCACGGAGTTCGTCGAGAACACGTTTCCGCAGGAGTCACCGGCGATGTAGGCGGTGCGTGAGGCTGCCGACTGTGGGCGCGTGTCGGTGATCTGGTTCCCACTGAAGGTGTTATTGGAAGAGCCGGAGAGGTAGATGAGGGGGCCGCCGGCGTTGGTGCGCACCACGTTGTCGCTCACCGTGACGCCTCTGCTGTTGTTGAGGTAGAAGATGTGGGAATAGCTCGAGACCGGAACGCTGATGTAGCTCTTGGTGGCGTCGAAGATGTTGTCGCGGATGACGTTGTTGAAGGTGACGCCGGGCTCGCCCGGGTGGTTGATCATGTGGCTACGCGACCGGTAGACGGTGTTGCCGACGAACGTCATGTTGGTGCAGCCGTTGAACTCGACGGCTGCGCCCCACTCCATATCGGGGTCAGCACCAGCGCCCTTGATCGTGCAACCGGAGATGGTCGACGAACCGGTCAGCTCTGTGCCGTCGTACGAGATGCACTCAGAGCCCGCTGGTTCGAAGACACAGTCGATGAGGTCGATGCCGCGGTAGCCGGTGGTGATGGGATGCCCGGAGGCGGCTCGCTGGATGATCTCGAAGTTCATGCAGTCCGAGCTCAGGAAGTGGCAGCGGACCCACTTGAGATCTGAGTAGGTGGCTCCCGACCAGCCGTTGTCGACGATGGCCACGCCGTCGGCCCCCTGACGGTTCCCGTCGATGGTGCAGTCCTGAAAGGTGATGCGCTCAGCACGCTTGCCCCAGCCGAAGCGGATGACACCCTGCTCCTCACCCTGGTCAAAGGCGCCGCCGCCGGTGAAGAAGAGGCCGCGGCAGGTCGAGTCGTGGGCGCCATTCACGAACTGGAACGCTTTGCCAGCGATACCCACCTTGAAGTCGCTAAGCGTGTTCTGGCTGTTGGCGACCACCTTACCCTTGAGCCAGGTGGTGTCACTGCCGGCGCCTTGGACTGCGATGCCGGCGGGCACGGTCAGAGTGCTCAGCTTGTAGGTGCCGGCCGGGATGCCCACCACGCTATCGCTGTCTGCAGCCGCAGCCATGGCGGCAGCGATCGCCGCGGTGTCGTCGGTGACACCATCACCCTCGGCGCCGTAGTC
>CAYMTC010000256.1:0-3455 GCA_964393265.1 uncultured Thermoleophilia bacterium | reverse complement strand
TGCACGCCGGCGGCAAGATCGGCGTCCTGGTCGAGGTGGGGGTAGAGACCGACTTCGTGGCCCGTGGCGACGACTTCCGTACGTTCTGTCACGAGCTGGCCATGCAGGTGGCCGCCAGCTCCCCTCGTTGGCTCACCCGCGACGAGGTGCCGCAGGACGTCCTTGAGCAGGAGAAGGCCGTCTACGCTGAGCAGGTCAAGGACAAGCCGGCCAACGTGGTCGAGAAGATCATCGGCGGCAAGCTCGACAAGTTCTTCCAGGAGAACTGCCTCATGGAGCAGGTGTACGTGCGTGACACCAGCATGAGCATCGAGCAGCTGCGTACCGACTTGGTCGGCAAGATCGGCGAGAACGTCGAGGTCCGGCGCTTCGTGCGCTTCCAGCTCGGCCAGTCGCAGGACTGACCAGCCGTGTGCGCTAGCACCGCCACTCCGGCGTTCAGCCGGGTGTTACTGAAGTTGAGCGGGCAGGCGCTGGCCGGCGAGGGCGGGGTCGCCATAGACCCCGCGCGTACCGCCGAGATCGCCACGCATGTGGGTCGGGCACGCCGTCTGGGCGTCGATATGGGCATCGTGGTCGGGGGCGGCAACATCTTCCGTGGCGTGGCCGCCGCCGCTCGCGGCATGGACAGAGTGACCGGTGACCACATCGGCATGATCGCGACGGTACAGAACGCTCTGGCGTTGCAGGACGCCCTGGAGCACGCCGGCACCGAGACAAGGGTGCTCAGCGCCGTCGAGATGAACGACGTCTGCGAGCCCTTCATACGGCGTCGTGCCATGCGTCACCTCGAGAAGGGCAGGGTGTGCATCTTCGCGGGAGGCACGGGGAATCCGTACTTCTCCACCGACTCCGCGGCGGCACTCCGGGCGCTCGAGATCGGGGCCGAGGCCATCCTGATGGCCAAGCGCACCTTCAACGGCGTGTACAGCGCAGATCCCGAGGTAGAGCCAGACGCGGAGTTCATCCCGCGGCTCACCCATCTCGAGGCTATCCAGCGCGACCTGGGCGTCATGGACACCACCGCGCTGTCGCTGTGCATGGACAACGGTCTACCCCTAAGGGTCTTCAAGATGACTGGGGACAACATCGACCGCGTGCTGGCGGGCGAGGACGTGGGGACGCTGGTCGTCACCGGTTAGGCCTCTGCCTGTGTCGCGGCAGGAGCACACCAGCGGGCTGCCGCGCGATACCATAGCGCAGGGCAACGCAGCGTCGCCCGGTGTGCCACCCGAGATGGGAGGGGAACAGGTGGAGAAGGAGTTGCTCAAGGACGCCAAACACCGCATGGCCAAGGCGGTCGAGGCGACCAAGAACGAGTTCAACACCGTACGCAGCGGACGGGCTTCGACCGCCCTGCTCGACCGTGTCACCGTCGAGTACTACGGCTCCCGCACGCCGCTCAAGCAGCTGGCGAACGTCGCGGCTCCAGAGGCGCGCCTGCTCACCGTCACCCCCTACGACAAGTCGACGATGAAGACCATCGAGAAGGCTATCCGCGAGGCGGATCTAGGCCTCAACCCGGCTAACGACGGCCAGATCATCCGGCTGCCGGTGCCACACCTCACCGAGGAGCGCCGCAAGGACCTGGTCAAGCTGGTGCACCGCCTCGCCGAAGACGGCCGTGTGGCGGTGCGCAACGTGCGTCGCGACGCCATGAAAGACCTGCGTGACCTGGTGAACGAGAGCATGGTCGGTGAGGACGCGGAGCGACGTGCCGAGAAGGAGCTCCAGGAGATCACCGACGAGCACATACGGCACATCGACGACTTGCTCAAGCACAAGGAAGCGGAGATCCTCGAGGTCTGACGCCTCGAGACAGCGGATCTTCTCGCAGCAGTATGTCCACCCCCGAGAAGCGCTCGCGCCTGCACCGGCGGCTGGTGGGCGGCCGCGCGGTACGAGCCCAGGCCAGTCGCAGGGCGGCCCGGGCCAGAGCGGTGGCCCAAGGTGAGCCGACCACGGCGCAGGGTGAGAGCGTGGCCTGCCGGTACGTCGCCATCATCATGGACGGCAACGGCCGCTGGGCACGGCAGCACAAGCTCGCGGTGGCTGCGGGCCACAGGGCAGGTGCCAAGGCGCTGCGGCGCGTCCTGGAGCGCGCCCTGGACCGTGGCGTACGCGAGCTCACGGTGTTCTCCTTCAGCACCGAGAACTGGCGCCGCTCGGCGGAGGAGGTAGCGGCGCTGATGGACCTGTTCGTGGAGATGATCGAGCGGGAGGTGCCGGACCTGCACGAGCGCGGAGCGCGCGTGCGCTTCCTGGGTCGTCGTGAGGGCGTTCCGGCCCACTTGCTGGAGCGCATCGACCAGAGTGAGCGACTCACCGCCGACAACGAGCGCATGACCCTGTACATCGCTTTCAACTACGGAGGGCGCGCGGAGATCATGGATGCTGCACGGGCATGGGCGGCGGCGGAGGGCTCGCAGTCTTCCTCGTCGGACGCGCCCGAGACAGAGACGTTGCAGCCCTTTCTCTACGCACCCGAGATGCACGATCCCGAGCTTCTCATCCGCACCAGTGGAGAGATGCGGCTGTCCAACTTCCTCCTCTGGCAGCTTGCTTACACAGAGCTCTACTTCACGCCCAAGCTCTGGCCCGACATGACGGGCGACGATCTGGACGAGGCCTTGGATGAGTTCGGTAGACGCAGTCGCCGCTATGGGGGGCGCTAGGAGTGGCCACGCGCATCATCGTGGGGGCCATCCTTGGCGCTGCCGCCGTCCTGGTCATCATCCGGGGCGGCTGGATCTACGTGGCGGTCATGGTGTTCCTGGCGCTGCTGGGTACTGTCGAGTTCTACCGCGTCACGCGTCCGTATCGGCCGGCGGTGCTAGCCGGCCTCGTGTCGCTGGCGCTCATGCTGTACTGCGCCTGGTGGCGTACACCCACGGGTGTCCTGGGTTCGTTGGCGGTCGGACTGTTGCTGGCCTTCGCTCTGGTGGCGTGGGGCGGACCGCGACCCGGTGTGACCGGGCGCATGGCGGTCACCATGCTTGGGCCTCTCTGGGTGGGGCTGGGCTTTGCGCATCTGCTGCTGCTGCGACGACTCGACGAGGGCATGGCGCTCGTGCTCACGGTCGTCTTCGGGACGTGGGCCGGTGACACGTTGGCGTACTTCGTGGGGAAGTTCTTCGGCTCCACGCCTATGGCTCCGCGCCTGTCTCCCAAGAAGACGTGGGAGGGCTACGCCGGCGGCCTGCTCGGCACCATCATCGTGGTGGTCTTCATCGGGCTCTACACGGCCTTGTCTCCGTCTGAGTCACTGTTGGTGGGCCTTGCCATCGCGGTGGTGGGCCCGCTGGGCGACCTGTTCGAGAGCCTCATCAAGCGCGACGTCGACGTGAAGGACGCCGGCGGCTTCCTGCCTGGGCACGGCGGCGTCCTCGACCGCTTCGATGCACTCATAGATCGGAAGAGCGTCGTGTAGGGAAAGAGTGTAGGATAGGGTGTAG
>CAYMTC010000255.1:0-3457 GCA_964393265.1 uncultured Thermoleophilia bacterium | reverse complement strand
GAGATGGAATCTCGTGACTGGAGTTCAGACGTGTGCTCTTCCGATCTTCAGCCGCGATCGCTTCTTCGACCGCCGCCTCGGCCTCTGGTTCAGCCGCGATCGCCTCTTCGACGGCCGCCTCGGCCCTTGGCTCGAGCGGTACCACGCCCACTCGCTCGACGCCCCTCTCCGTCTGTGCTTCAGCCGCCTCTCCTGTGACCTCGGCCTCAGCTTCGAACGGTCGGTCCAACGCCTCGCGCACGGCGTTCTTGGTCTCCTCGATGCGCGCGCGGAGATCGTCCAGCCCGGGGTGCTGCAAAGGCTCACCCACCGGGATGGAGACGGGCGGAGACTCGACGGGTGGCGGCACCGACTCGACAGTGGCCGGCGCGGAGGGGATGATGCCCGTCATCGACGTCGCGACTGCCGGCGCTCCCGTGAGAACGGCCGCATCGCGAGCGGCCGCCACAGGCGAGGCAGAGGCCAGCGTCGCGGCCGGCACAGCGGGGACGTCCTGCCGGAGTGCCGCAGCACTGCTAGGCGGCGACTCCTGTGAGGACGATCCCTCGAGCCGGACGAGCAAGCGACGCGCTACCTGGCGGCGCAGCTCACTACCTGACTTGGGCGTCGCCACGAGCGCCGACGCGGCGCCCACGAAGCACCCACCGACGAACTTCCAGACGCCCTTCATGTCCGCCTCCTTGCAGCAACGGCGAGAGTCGACCTGCCCTCAGACTCCGCCCGAGTCTATGTCGGACGACCTGCCATGTCACTTGAGCAGGTCGTCCTGTGCCCATGCCCGCAGCCACCCGGAGCGCCCGTGCCTGCGGCCACACAAAGCGCCCACGTCGGCACCGCGCGCGTCCACGACCCTCATCGCGCCGGCCCGCCAGACTAGCTGAGGCGCATCACCGTGAGCCCACCGTCGTCGGCCACAGAGAGGACCGCCGTCCAGCGACGCCCGAACTGCGTGTCGATGGCTACCGCTGCTTCTCGAACAGCTGCACGCGCACCGCGGTCAGGCACCGACGCGAGCGGCGTGACACGCCGCTCGCCGATCTGGACGAAGATGTCCTCCTCCTCACGTCGCACCAGCAAAGGTTCCGCAGAGAGACGTGCCAGGCTTGCCGCACAAGAGGACGTGACCTGCACCTTGCGCGATGTGCCCACTCCCACCGGTGGTTCCTTGTCCAGGCCGTGCTTGACACGTGACGCGACCCACCAACCGGCTGCGAGAAGCAGCAGGAAGACGCACACCAGCAGTACGAGCGTTGCGGTCGTGTTCACCGAGCCCCAGGCTCCTTGTCCTCTCTTGACCGCCGAGGAGGCACGGCCGGCTTCGCGGGCGAGGCGCCCGCCGCCGCAGACGGACCTCCCAGTCTCGCGGACGCGGCGTCCGCCGCCCCCTCGTGTCTCGCCCTCTCGTCCGCCCAGCCCTGCCTGATCTCCTCAAGATGCTGCTGCATGCGCGACTCGCGACCGCAGATGGGTCTGTAGTACGACCTCCCCGCAAGAGCGTCGGGCAGATACTGCTGCTGCACCCAGCCTCCAAAGGAGTGCGGGTACTTGTAGCCGACGCCATGTCCGAGTCGCTTGGCGCCACGGTAGTTGGCGTCACGCAGGTGTGCCGGCGGCGGCTGGTTACCTTCCGTGCGGACGTCGGCCAGCGCCTCGTCGATGGCCACATAGGCGGCGTTGCTCTTGGGGGCAAGAGCGAGGTACGTGGCCGCTTGGCTCAGGTTGATACGCGCCTCGGGCAGGCCGACGAACTCCACGGCGCGCGCTGCCGCCACGGCAAGCTGCAACGCCGTGGGATCCGCGTTGCCCACGTCTTCGCTGGCGAACACCACCATGCGTCGGGCGATGAACTTGGGATCCTCGCCTCCCTCGAGCATGCTGGCCAGGTAGTAGACGGCCGCATCGGGGTCGCTGCCACGAAGGGACTTGATGAAGGCCGAGATGGTGTCGTAGTGAACGTCGGCTCGGTCGTAGACCACCGGGCTCTGCTGGGCGGCGTCGCGAAGAGCGGCAACGGTCACTTGCGTCCCAGGAGCACGGTCCGCATCCAGCGCCAGCGCGGCCGCCTCCAGAGCGTTGAGGGCTACCCGAGCGTCGCCGGCAGAGATCTGCGCGAGGAACGCTGCGGCGCCAGGCTCCAGTGTGAGGCGCAGAGCGCCCAGACCGCGCTCCGTATCTGAGACGGCCCGGTTCACCAGTTCCTCGATCACCTCACCAGCCAAGGGTTCGAAGCGATACAGCTGGCAGCGCGACAGCAAGGCGGAATTGACCTCGAAGAACGGGTTCTCGGTGGTGGCGCCGATGAGGTGCAGAACGCCGTCCTCGACGGCAGGCAGCACGGCGTCCTGCTGTGCCTTGTTGAAACGGTGGATCTCGTCGATGAAGAGCACCGTTCTTGCCTTGTCCAGCTGGCGCGCCTCCTGCGCGCCGCGGATGGCCGCCCGCACATCGGCAGTGCCCGAGCTGACCGCAGACAGCTGCACGAAGCGAGCCCCCGACTCGACGGCCACGACGCGCGCGAGCGTCGTCTTGCCCGTCCCCGGAGGCCCGTAGAAGAGCATCGAGAAGAGCTCTCCCCGCTCCAGGGCGCGCCTCAACACCGTGCCCGAACCGACGATATGGTCTTGGCCCACCAGTTCGCCCAGCCGCCGTGGCCTCATGCGCGCCGCTAGCGGCGCGCCGGCCAGCGCCTGGTCTTCAGGGAGCGAGAACAGGTTTGGACTTCTCATACGTCACCCGGGATCGGTGTGCTAGCATGCGGTCGTGCACAAGGTACTGGTACTCAACACCACCTACGAGCCGCTCAATGTCTGTTCCCCGCGGCGCGCCCTCGTCCTTCTCCTCAAGCAGCGTGCCGAAGTCCTGGAGTACTCGGACCGCACCCTGCGCTCAGAGCACGAGCAGTTCAGAGTACCGTACGTCATCAAGCTGCGCGAGTACGTGTCTGTGCCCCGCGGCAAGTCGCGGCGCATCTCGCGCCGTGCCTTGTTCGCTCGCGACCGGCACCGCTGCCAGTACTGCGGGGCCGCGCGGCAGCTCACCATCGACCACGTACTTCCACGCTCCAAGGGAGGCACCCACACCTGGGACAACGTGGTCACATCGTGCGCCTCGTGCAACCTGCGCAAGGGAGACAGGACACCCGCCGCCGCCAATATGCGTCTTGCGCGACCGCCGCGGCCGCCTTCCGCATCCAGCTTCGTGTACATGTACGCTGACGACATCCACGACTCGTGGCTGCCCTACATAGAACCGGCCACTGCCGCGGGCTGATCGCGCCGACACAAGCCGCCGACATTCTCGGTTCGCGGAGGCAGGCGCCCGCACTCAAGCCCTCCGCTGTGTCTCACGGATAGCCCGGCTGGCCGACGACTTCTCCCAGCCAGTGGCTTTGCCGCCGGACAGAGTCGGGGGGCCGGAGGCAGACTGCCCCCGGCCCCCCGATATCCTGGTACCAAGA
>CAYMTC010000254.1:0-3457 GCA_964393265.1 uncultured Thermoleophilia bacterium | reverse complement strand
ACTCCGTCCCGTACACAGCAGCAGCCTCCGCCCAGCGCTTTCTCATGGGTCTAACAAGGATTGTGCAGTCTGGGGTGGACTGCGGGGGCAGCTGGTGACTTCTGTGTAAGAACGTCGGCGGCATGCGTGTGGCGGGCAGCTGCATCTGGCTGCTGGGGAAAAGTAGCGCAGCGTGAAGAAGTCAGCACCGCGCGGCGATGGGTGCTGGGATAAGGACATGGGCAGTCCAGATAAGGCGCGCCGAGAGAAGTGTGCGGCGCGGGGTGGGCGCTGCCGGGGCGCGTGGCGTGGGGGTGTGTGGCCTGGCGGCGCGCGGTGGGGAAGCGCGAGACGCGGTCGAGGCTGCGGGTGCGCGAGACGCGGTCGACGCTGCGGGCGCGCGGGGCGTGGCGGAACGCGGTGGGGAGGAGTGCTACGTCAGAGTCTGTCGAGCGGGCTGCGGACACCTTGACCACCCCTGTTGAGCACGTGTGTGTAAATCATAGTCGTTCGTAGGTCCTTATGTCCAAGAAGTGTTTGTATGGTGCGGATGTCATAGCCGTCTTCCAGCAGATGGGTGGCGAAGGAGTGACGGAAGGTGTGGCATCCGGCGGGCTTCGTGACGCCCGCACGGCGGACCGCATCTTTCACGGCTCGCTGCAGCAGGGTCTCGTGGACATGATGGCGACCCTGCTCACCGGTCGACGCGTCCTTCCAGCGGCGTTGCTGCGGGAATGCCCACTGCCAACGCCAGTCACGGCTTGCCTCGGGGTACTTGCGCGCCAGGGCTGCCGGAAGCTCGATGCGTCCCCAACCGTCCGTCACATCGCGCGCGTGCACTGCCCGAGCCTCGAGCAGCTGGGCTCGCAGCGCGGGTCCCAGAGCGGCCGGCAACACGGTGACGCGGTCCTTGGCGCCCTTGCCGTTGCGGACCAAGAGCTGGCCGCGCGCCAGGTCCACGTCTTGTACACGAAGTCTCAGACACTCGGAGAGGCGCAGGCCCGAGCCATACAGCAACGACGACATGAGCCACTTGTCTCCCCGCAGCTCTGCCAAGACAGCCTTGACCTCATCGCGTGCCAGGACCATCGGCAGGCGCGGCGGCACGCTGGCACGGATCAACTCGCCCACGTCCCCCAGCTCATGCCCGATCACATGGCGGTAGAGGAAGAGCAGGGCCGACAGCGCCTGGGTCTGCGTTGACGCGCTGACCTTCTCCACAGTGGCAAGATGCGTGAGGAAGGCGTTCACCTCCGGCTCCGCCATGCTGGCCGGGTGACGGACGCCGTTGTGGTGGATGAATCGCTTCACCCAGGCACAGTAGGCCTTCTCAGTCCTGGGGCTGTAGTGCCGAGCGCGCAGCTCCGTGTGCAACTGGACCATCAGCTCCGACATCCTGGTCTCCGCTCGCCTCCCACCCCGTCGGCAGCACCGCGCTTCCCGGACCCTGTGCGGGCTAGGCGCGCGGAGCGAAGCGTGCGGACGCTTCCCTGCCGGCATGCGCCTTGCTGCTCCCGCGTGTGTCTATCCTGCTGTCGGCTGGCGTGCCACGCCAGGTGGCTCACGGGGCATGCGGGTCGCTGATGGCGCCCGCCCCGGGTTGACGCTTCACCCCTTGCCGGTGATCTTGGAGTGCTGGCGGGCGGCCTTCTGGATGAGCTTCCACTTGCGCACCTCTTCGGCTCTGAGCCTTGGGTCGGTCTTCATCGCCGCCACCTGCGCCTCGCGAAGCAGCTTGTGGTAGCTGTGCAGTCGCTCCGCTGGCAGGGCGCCGGACTCCACGGCAGCGAGCACCGCGCAGCCTGGCTCACCGGTGTGGCTGCAGTCGCGGAAGCGGCAACCGAGCGCCACTTCTTCGATGTCCGAGAAGGTGCTCGCGACACCCTCGTCCGAGGCGGTGAGAGCCAGGGCGCGCAGGCCCGGCGTGTCGATGAGCAAGCCCCCGCCGGGCAGGGCGATGAGCTCACGCGCGACCGTCGTGTGTCGGCCGCGACGGTCGCTCAGTCGCACCTCTCTCGTGGCCTGCCGCTGCTCGCCCAAGAGTGCATTGGTCAGCGTCGACTTGCCGGAGCCCGACGGGCCGATCAGCACGGCGGTCTCCTGATGGCCCATGTAGGCGCGCAGCGACTCGAGGCCCTCTCCTGAGAGCGCACTCGTGACAAGCACGTCCACACCCAACGCCACAGCCTCGACGGCGCTGCGGGCAGCGTCCGCAGACGCTGCACGATCCGCCTTCGTGAGCACTACGACCGGCACGGCGCCTGACTCCCAGGCCAGCGCCAGTTCCCGCTCTATACGCCGTACGTTGGGAGCGACATCGATGGGGTGCACGACGAACACCGTGTCCATGTTGGCTGCCAGGACCTGGGTAAGAGAAGCGTCTCCCGGATCACCTCGCGTGATGGCGCTGGCGCGAGGGAGCACGAGCTCGATCAACGGCGTGTCCAGATCGGGTGGGGCGAGCACCGCGACCCAGTCGCCCACGGTAGGCAGGTCGGCCGGGCCGACCGCCGCCTTAAGCAGCGCCGTGGACGGTCTGGCCCGTTGCACGCCGTGGGGCATGGCGATCAGGGAGCTGCCCCGGTCGGCACGCAGCACGCGAGCGGGCACGGTGCTCGAGCTGGCGAGCGTTGCGAAGAGCGCCTGCCAGCGTGCGGAGTAGCCGAGGGGTTCCAGATGATGAGGGGTAGACAACGCGGGTCCTTCCTGCGAGGTGCCCGCGAAGAGGTGTCAGCCGCGGCGCACCGGAGTGGAGACGTACAGGGACATGAGCGCGATACGCGCTCTGGGCGCTATGGCGGTCATCTGCATCGCCTCCTCTCGTTCGTGGTGTCTGCGGCCTCTCATGCTAGCACGCCAGCACCGCCGCGAGCCACGACCGGGGCCGGACGCCGGCGAGCGTTTCCAGAGCCTGACACGCCGGGTAGAAGCGCTTTGACACAAGTCGACGGCGCGGGGTCTGTGCGCGGTCGCTCCCAGCGAAAGACAGTACACAAGGACGGTACGTCTAGAGAGAGGGCCGCATGACACCGCCGCAGCCATCCCACGAGTTCCGCTTCTCACCGCGCCCCAATCGCGCCCGCGAGATCCACTGGCGGCCGTGGGGCGACGCCGTGTTCCGCGAGGCTCAGCAGACCGGGAAGCCCGTGCTCCTCTCCATCTCCGCCGTCTGGTGTCACTGGTGTCACGTCATGGACGAGGGCGCCTACTCCGACCGTCGCGTCATCGAGCAGGTGAACGCACACTTCGTCCCCACCCGCGTTGACAACGACCGCCGGCCTGACGTGAACCGGCGCTACAACATGGGGGGCTGGCCGACCACCGCCTTTCTCACAGAGACAGGCGACGTCATCACGGGCGCGACCTACTTGCCGGCGGACGACATGCTTGAGGCCCTTCGCACCGTGGACACGCTCTACAGAGCACAACGAGATCGGAAGAGCGTCGTGTAGGGAAAGAGTGTAGGATAGGGTGGTGG
>CAYMTC010000253.1:0-3475 GCA_964393265.1 uncultured Thermoleophilia bacterium | reverse complement strand
ACACCCTATCCTACACTCTTTCCCTACACGACGCTCTTCCGATCTCATCACGCCGACCGACCGCTGCGCCGTGAGGGTGTAGGCGCCGCTGGATGGCTCCTCGAGGACCACACCCCCCAGCTCGACGCGACCGCTCTCGAGGGGGATCAGGCCGGCAAGAGCACGCAGCAACGTCGTCTTGCCGGCCGCGTTGGGCCCCAAGAGGACCACGACCTCGCCTGCCTCCGCCAGCAGCTCCGCGTCGAGCTGGAGTGTGCCCTTGCGCAAGACGACGTGAGCCTGCAGGCAGGCCGCTGACGGCCGCCTGCCCGCGACCACCTCACCCACGACGGACCGGCCTCACCGACGGGAACCAGCGGCCCCGCAGCGCCACGAGGACCACCAGCGAGATGAGCAGCAGCACCAGACTCAGCGCGATAGCCGCGTCCGTGTCCGACTGGAGCGCGATGTAGACGGCGAGCGGCATCGTCTGGGTCTTGCCCGGCAGGTTGCCAGCGAACGTGATGGTGGCCCCGAACTCGCCCAGCGCTCGGGCCCAGCACAGCGCCGCGCCCGCTCCCAGAGACGGAGCGATGAGGGGCAGCGTGACTCGCCGGAACGTCGTCCATCGGCCGGCCCCCAGCGTGGCCGCCGCATCCTCGTAGCGGCGGTCCATGCCCCGCAGGCCTGCCTCGACGGTGACCACCAGGAACGGCATCGCCACGAACGCCTCCGCGAGCATGGCGCCCGCCAGGCTGAAGGGAAGCGTGACACCGAAGGCTTGGTCTAGCCACTGCCCCACAAGCCCTTGGCGGCCGAAGGCGAGCAGCAAGGCGACGCCGCCCACGACGGGCGGCAGCACCATGGGCAGGATCACGAGAGCCCGGACGATGCTGGATCCGCGGAACGTCACACGGGCCAGCACCCAGGCGAGCGGAAGGCCGAGCAGCAGGGAGATACCCAGCGCCCCAAGTGAGCAGACCAGAGACAGCTTGAGGGCCGTGAGCACGCTGGCGTCGGCGAGCTTCGAGGGAAGCTCGCGCCATGGCGCCCGCAGGACCAGCCCCAGAAGAGGTACTGAGAGAAAGGCCACAGCGATGACGGCGACCGGCAGGAAGCCTGTGGGACGCGTGCCTCTTCGTGTGGCGGACCCCGGCCACGTCGCCGATCGGGGGGACGCGGCGGCGCCGTCTGGCACCATCACCTCGCTCCCCTCCGTAAGACCAGGGACCCGAGGTACCCCTGCTCACTGAGCATCGGCGACGTACGGCTCAGAGTGCGCAAGCATGAGGCGTCCAAGGCGTCCTCCTTTCCAAACACGTGGAGGCCCAGGCGTTTCCGCTTTGGGCCCACGGCTGCGCGTAGCGCGCCGCCCCATGGTCTGTCCATGGTACGGCCCCACGCCCGTAGCTTGAGCCTTAGGACGAGGGGCTCGGAGTCGGCACTTCAAAGACTAGCATCGACCTCCCAGTGACTGCCACTGTCCGGCACCCGCCAGTCGGCCGCCTGCCCACGTACGAACGGGCAAAGGCTCTGCCTGCGCGAGCTTGAGGCGCAGGTCGAGCGTCTGTCCACGTACGAACGGGTGCAGGCATCAAGACAAACATCCTTGCCGCCGAAACACCAAGTAGGCACTTACTGGCAGGATGGAGCATGGACACCGCCACTACTCGCGACGCAGTACACACCGGAGACCGGGTCTCCCGCACCGCTCTGGCCCGATCCGGGACGCGGGCCCTGCGTGAGCAGGTGGGCTTCGCCCTGTCCTCGCGCACGTGGTCCATCCTGGTGGCCCTCGCCAGCGTGGTGGCGCTGACCGTGACGTCGGTAGGCGCCGCGTACGGCGTCACCTCGGTCGTCTCCGACCTCCTCTACCTGCCGATAGTGCTCGCCGCCTACCGCTACCTCTGGCGAGGGGTCGCCTACGACGTGGCCCTGGCGGTGGTCTACGGAGCGCTGGATGCCACCTTGTCCGCATCCAGCGCCGAGGCGCTCCTCGCGTTCGCCGGGCGGGCACCCATGTTCACCGCCGCGGCGATCGTCGTGGCGACCCTGTCGGCGTCCGTGCGCGCCGCCGACGAGCGTATGGCCAGGCAACACGACCTGGCAGCGGCGCTGGAGCGAGCCGCTACCGAGGAGGAGGCGCTCCAGGCTGCGATCGCCACCCTCACCGAGCCACGGGCGGTGGATGCCGCACTCGTCTTCCTAGTCGACGGCCAGGTGGTCCGCCTGAGCGCGTACGCCGGGGTCGGAGAGGCGTTCGCGCGCGACGTCAGCGAGTTCGCCGTCGACAGCGGGGCCGGGATGCTCCTGAGCACCCCTGAGCCACACTGGGACACCTACCTAGCGCTCGTCGCAGAGGCCTGCGAGTGCGACGACGACGTTCGCAGGGCAGAGGGACTCGTCGGCGCCGGCGTCGTACCTCTGAGCCACGACGGCGAGTCGCTGGGCGCTCTTGCCGTGGCATCACGCTCGCAGTACTGGATACGGCCGTCCGTGCAGACCGCCAGCGAGTTGGTGGCCACCCAACTCGCGCGCAGCCTGTCGACCCTTCGCACGTCAGCTGAGAAGGCACGCCTCTACAGATCGGCCGCCGATCACAACCGTCGGCTCAAGGCGCTCCTGGACTCCACCAAGGCGCTCACGTCGACCATGGCCGTCGATGAGGTCCTCCGCCAGACAGTGTACGCCGCGGCAGAAGCGCTCGACTGTCCCCACTGCGTGCTGTGCGAGTACGACCGGCTGAACGACAGCCTCGTCTACCGCGCCGCCGTAGGCCGGCCCGCCGTCCTCGCCGGTGGACCACACGCCGAGGACAGCGACCATGGCGTCGATGCGACGACGACGCTCGCTTCGTTGACAGGTCGTCACCTCAAGCTGGAGGAGAACGGCCCGTACTGGCACGTACTGCACGACAGGGCCCCGGTCATCGACTACCTCTCCGACCCTGACCTCGACGACATCACGCGACGCCTGATGGTGCGCCGCGGTCAGCGCGCCTCGCTCAGCGTGCCGGTGGTCTACGGCGACGAGGTGCTCGGGCTCTTCACCGTCATGGAATCCGAGTACGACCGGCGCTTCAGTGAGGAGGACGTCGACCTGGCGAACGCACTGGCCGAGCAGGCAGCAGTGGCCCTCACCAACGCACGGCTGTACGAGGCCGTCGAGGCAAGGGCCGTGCGGGACGGCCTCACCGGCCTCTACAACCACCGCTACTTCTACGAACGCCTGGCGCAGGAGCTGGCTCGGTCCCAGCGATACGCCGAGCCACTCTCCCTCCTGATGCTCGACATCGACGACTTCAAGGTGGTCAATGACCGCCACGGTCACACGGTGGGAGACGAGGTCCTTCGCGCGGTCGCCCAGACGCTCGGCACCCAGGTCCGGCGAGGAGTGGACACAGCGGCACGCTACGGAGGTGAAGAGCTCACGCTGATCCTTCCCAACACGCTGGCGGACGCGAAGGCTGGGCCAGCGCAGCTGTGTCTCCCTGATG
>CAYMTC010000252.1:0-3479 GCA_964393265.1 uncultured Thermoleophilia bacterium | reverse complement strand
TGACGGCCCGGACCCTCTGGGCCGGGACCGCGAGGAGGTGAACCACTGACATGGAGAGAGTCGACTGCATCGTCGTCGGCGGCGGGCTCGCGGGGCTCTCGGCGGCCTACGGTCTTGCCTCTGAGGGTCTCGAAGTCATGGTCCTGGAGCGCGGTGACTACTCCGGCGCCAAGAACGTGACCGGAGGCAGGCTGTACACCAGTGTGGTGCGCGACCTCTACCCCGAGCTCTGGGAGGACGCGCCCTTCGAGAGGGCGGTCACGCGCGAGACCATCAGCATGGTGGCCGACGGCCGCGTGGCCAGCTTCGAGATCGCGGCCGACTCGTTCGGCGGGGAGCGCCCGCAGTCCTACACCGTGGTGCGGTCGCGCCTCGACCAGTGGCTCGCCGACAAGGTCGGCGAGAAGGGCGGCATGGTCATCCCCAAGATGAAGGCCGACGCGCTCCTCAAGGACGGCGAGCGCGTCATCGGCATCCGCGCTGGCGACGACGAGATAGGTGCGGACGTCACAGTCGTCGCCGAAGGCGTCCTTGGCCTCACCTCCACCGAGGCCGGCCTGCGCGAGAAGCCGCAGGCGAGGGACCACGCCGTCGGCTACAAGGAGGTCATCGAGCTGCCGGCAGGCGTCATCGAGGACCGCTTCCATCTAGCCGAGGGCGAGGGCGCCGCTCAGCTGTTCATGGGCACCATCACGCGGGGCATGATGGGCGGCGCCTTCCTCTACACCAACACGGAGAGCCTGGCGCTGGGCATGGTCGTCGGCATGGAGGACATGCGCTCGCGCAGCGACGACCTGGAGAGCTGGCAGCTGCTGGACGAGTTCAAGCAGTTGCCGCAGGTCCAGCCGCTGGTCAAGGGCGGCGAGGTCGTGGAGTACTCGGCGCATGCGGTGCCGGAGGGCGGCATCGCCAAAGTGCCCAAGCTCTTGGGCGACGGCTACGTCATGGTCGGCGATGCCGCCGGCCTGTCGCTCAATGCACTCATCACCGTGCGCGGCATGGACTTCGCGATCGCCTCGGGCTACTACGCGGCCAAGGCGATCGCCCAGGCCAAGAAGGCCGGCGATACGTCGGCTGCCGGCCTGGCCACGTACGGGACGTACCTGGAGCAGAGCTTCGTGCTCAAGGACCTGCGCAGCGGTGTGGCCATTCCCGCACTGCTGGAGAACCCCCGTTTGTTCACCTACTACCCGGAGGCGGTGACGCGGCTCATGCAGCAGGTCTTCACGGTGGGTCCGGGGCCCACCGAGCGGCTGTTCAAGCAGGCGTTCCGCGGGGTGCGCAAGGACTTCATGAACGTGGCCACGCTGCGCGACGCTCTGCAGTTCCGCAAGATCTGACGGGAGGTGACGAGGTGAGCGACGCTCCGATGAAGGTCGACGCCAAGCTGGGTCTTGACGTCTTCAAGCTGGACAAAGAACCGCACATCGTCATCGACCACCAGATCTGTCGCACGGTGTGCCAGAAGAAGGTCTGCCTGACGGTGTGCCCGGCAGACCTGTACGAACTCAATGACGAGGGCGACGTCGTGGTCAACTGGGAGGGGTGCCTGGAGTGTGGGACCTGCCTCATCTGCTGCGAGCCTGCGGCGCTCTCCTGGGGCTACCCGCGCGGCGAGTACGGGGTGCAGTACCGCATGAGCTGATGCTGGGCGGGCCGCGGCTATGCTAGGCCGGTCCACCCGGTCCTGAACGACGGAGGAGGTGACGGCGGTGAGGATCGTCGTCGGCGTGAAGACCAACTACGACCTCGAGATGGTGCGCGTGAAGAACCGTGTACCGGTGCTCGAGGCCATCCCCTACAAGTGCGGCGATCTGGAGAAGAACGCGATCGAGGCCGCGCTGCAGCTGCGTGAGGGCGGCCTCGACTGCCAGATAGTGGCCGTCACCGTCGCCGAGTCCAACGGCAAGATCAAAGAGACTATGAAAGAGGCGTTGGCCATGGGCGCCGATGAGGCTGTCGTCGTCAGTGACCCCGCGCTCTCGGCGACCGACCAGACGGCGGTAGCCACTGCGCTCGCCAAGGCCATCGAGCACACTGGTGGAGCCGATTTGCTGCTCTTCGGCGAGGGCTCCACGGACAACTACACCGGCATCGTGGGCTCGCGGGTCGCCGAGCTGCTGGGCGTGCCGCAGCTGGGCTACGCCCGCAAGGTCGCTGTGGATGGCGAGACCGTCACGGTGGAGCGCAGCATGGACGACATGATCGAGACGCTGCAGGCGCCGCTGCCGGCGATGGTCACCGTGGTCAGCGAGATCAACGAGCCGCGCGTGTCCACGCTCATGAACATCATGAAGGCGGGCAAGAAGCCGGTCACCGAGCTCACGATCGCTGACCTTGGTCTGGAGGCCGAGGCGGCTGCCGCGCAGAAGGCGGTCCTGAGCAACCTGGCCGAGGAACAGGACCGCAAGCACATCATGATCGAGGGCGATGCGGCGGCGCAGGCTGCTGGGCTGGTCGACGCGCTCGTCAAAGAAGGGGTCCTGGGGAGGTAAGCGATGGCGGATATCCTCGTCTACAGCGGCAAGACCGAGGTAGCCTGCGAGCTCGCCTTCAAGGGGCGGCAGCTGGCCGGCGAGCTCGGCATGGGCATCAGCGCGGCGGCGTTCAGCGCTAGCGCGGCGGACGCTGCCGCCGCGCTGGGTGCGCACGGCGCCGACCGCGTCTTCGTCAGCGACGACGCGGCGCTGGCGGATCTGCACACTGACGTGGTCGCCGACGCGCTCGCGCAGATCGCCGGCGAGGCCGGCGCGCAGTACGTGCTGCTCGGCTCCACACGCCGTGGCAAAGAGCTGGCCGGGCGCCTGGCGCAGAGGCTGGCGGCCGGCGCCGTCACCGACGTGAACGCTGTGGCTGTCAAGGACGGCGCCCTGGTGAGCTGCCGCTACGCGCTGGGCGGCGCTACCGTCGCCGAGGAGCGCATCGACACGCCGCTCAAGGTCTTCGCGATCATGCCCAAGACGTTCGAGATCGGCGAGCTGGTGGCGGGCGCTGGCGAGGTGGTCTCGCGCGCGCTGAGTCTGTCGGCGTCGAAGGCCAGCGTGGTCGACCGCAGGCCGCGCGAGGGTGAGTCGGTCGACCTCGCCGCCGCGCCACGCATCCTGGGCGTGGGGCGCGGCTTCAACAAGCGCGAGGACCTGGACCTGGGACGCGAGCTCGCCGCCGCTCTGGGCGCCGAGCTCGCCTGCACGAAGAGCCTCGCCGACTTCGAGTGGCTGCCCGAGGACCGTATCGTGGGCCTCAGCGGCGCCAAGACCAAGCCGGACATGTACCTGAGCGTCGGCGTCAGCGGCCAGGTGCAGCACACCGTCGGGATCAGCCAGAGCAAGATCATCGCCGCCATCAACACAGACAAAGAGGCACCGATCTTCCAGCTCGCTGACTACGGCGTGGTCGGTGACCTCTATGCCGTCGTGCCAGCCTTGGTGGAGAAGCTCAAGAGTCTGTGATCCGCACCCAGGTGTGACAGAGCCGTCCCG
>CAYMTC010000251.1:0-3494 GCA_964393265.1 uncultured Thermoleophilia bacterium | reverse complement strand
GACGGCCGTTGGAGCGCGAGGGCTCGCCCCACCTGGTGAGCCCTCGCCCGCCGCACTACGGTGACCCTCGCCAGCGGCTGCATCCGTCGGTAGAATCGGTCCACGTGTGCGCGCCGGCGTGACGCCGTGCACACCGTCACCTGCACCAGCACTGCGCCGGACAGCAAGCGTCGGCGCATCCACAAGGGAGGGGCCTCAAGTGAACGTCCGGCGAGCACTCATCTCCGTCTACGACAAGACCGGTGTGGTCGACTTTGCCCGTGGCCTTACCGAGTTGGGCGTCCAGATCGTGTCCACCGGGGGCACAGCCAGACTGTTCAAGGAGAACGCCGTGCCGGTGACGCTGGTGGAAGAGGTCACCGGCTTCCCCGAGATGCTCGACGGTCGCGTCAAGACCATGCATCCTCGGCTCATGGGCGGCGTGCTCGCCAGGCGCGACGTTCCCCAGCACATGGAGACCATCGCCGCCCACGACATAGCGCCCATAGACCTCGTCTGCGTGAGCCTCTACCCCTTCGAGCAGGTCGCCGCCAGGCGTGGCGTCGAAGAGGCTGACGTCATCGAGAACATCGATATCGGCGGCCCCAGCATGATCCGCGCCGCCGCCAAGAACCATAACGGGGTCGCCGTGGTCACCAGCCGCGACGACTACGACGCCGTGCTCGCCGAGCTGCGCGACAGCGGCGAGCTGTCCTATGAGACCCTGCGCCGACTCGCCGCCAAGGCCTTCCTCACCACCGCCCACTATGACATCGCTATCGCCAACTGGTTTGCCGAGACAGAGGACGGGTTGCCCGACAACTACCTGGCGCACTACGTCAAGCAGGCGGACCTCAGCTATGGAGAGAACCCGCACCAGCGCGCCGCCTACTACACCGAGTCCGGGCGGCGTCACCACCTGCTCAGCCGCGTCGAGCAGCTCCACGGCAAGAAGCTCTCGTTCAACAACCTGTACGACCTGCATGCAGCGCGCTCGCTCTGCGCCGAGTTCACGCTGCCCTGTGTGGTCATGGTCAAGCACAACAACCCCTGCGGCTGTGCGCTCGGTGACAGCCTGGCTGCCGCCTACGACAAGGCGCTGGCCTGCGACCCCGTCAGCGCCTTCGGCTCGGTCATCGCGGTCAACAGGCCAGTCGACAAGGCCACCGCCGAGCGCCTCAACAAGCTGTTCGTCGAGGTGCTGCTGGCACCGGGCTACGAGGCCGAGGCGCTTGAGATCCTCAAGAGCAAGGAGAACATCCGCATCCTCCACAACACCGAGCGGCGCGAACTCAACCCGGGGGAGTTCGACGGCAAGCACGTGCTCGGTGGCATCCTCGTCCAAGACAAGGACAACGATGTAGAGGAGCGGGACGGCATGACCGTCCAGACTGACAAGCACCCGACCGAGCAGGAGTGGGGTGACCTGCTCTTCGCGTACCGCGTCGCCAAGCACGTCAAGAGCAACGCCATCGTGTTCGCCAAGGACCTGGCCACGGTGGGCGTGGGCGCGGGGCAGATGAGCCGGGTGGACTCTACGAACATCGCCATCATGAAGGCGACTGAGAACCTCGGCGCCGACGCGCTCAAGGGCAGCGTCGTAGGCAGCGATGCGTTCTTCCCGTTCCCCGACGCCGTCAAGGCGGCCCTCGACGCCGGCGCCACGGCGTTCATCCAACCTGGCGGCTCCAAGGGCGACGAGGCAGCGCTCGCGGCCTGCCAGGAGCGAGGCGCCGCCATGGTGTTCAGCGGCCGCCGGCACTTCCTCCACTGAACGAGAGACCGGCAGAACACGCGCCGGGCTCGGCGCACGCGTCCGCGGCGTCAGGCTCGGCGCACACGTCCGCGGCGTCAGACTCGGCGCACATGTCCGCGCCGGCGCACCAGGGCGACCGTGCGGGCATGCACGACCGCGGGCGGGCGGGCGCTGAGACGCCCTCTTCTGCCCACACGCACCGGGGCAAGCAGGCGGGCACTGAGACGCCCTCTTCTGCCCCCACGCACCCCACCGAGACGTACTCGCGACCGGCTCCGGCGCGGCTGTCGGACGCGCAGCTGACCGCCCGCATCCGCGCCGTGGCCGACGCCGGACAAAGCACCTCCCTCGCCGACCTGCTCACCGACGGCGTCGTGCGCCTGCGCACGTGGCGCCCGGAGGACGCACCGGCCATCGTGAACGGCCTAAAGGATGGCTCGGCGGCGTACTGGATCGTCGGCATGCCACATCCCTACGGCCCCGTCGAGGCCGCCGACTTCCTCTCCCGCGCCCAGCGCGATCTGCAGTCAGCCGAGTACGCCCACCTGGCCGTCACAGACGCCCAGACCGGCCGCGTCCTCGGCGCCATAGGCATGAACTTCCGCCACGATAGGCAGGCCGGCGAGATCGGCTACTGGACGCACCCCGACGAGCGCCGCCGCGGCGTAGCCCGTCGCGCGGTCGCCCTCATCACTGGTTGGGCATTCACAGCACTGCTTCTGCCACGGGTGGAGCTCATCATCCATCCTCTCAACTACGAATCACAGGTCATCGCCTCGCGCAGCGGCTTTCGCCGTGAGGGCTTGCTGCGCTCCTACCTGGAGCATCGCGGGCTGCGCAACGACTACTACAGCTTCGCACGCCTGCCTCACGACCCGCCGCCGCGCCCCTACCCGGACCTTGAGCTGACGCTGCCGACGTTGGCGGACCCAGAGCACCCGTCCCAGGAGCTCATCCGTGTCCACCTGCGAGCTTGGCGCATGACAGACGTGGAGCTAGCCGTCGCTATGATCAACGCCGATCCGGAGATCTACCGCTGGTGTCTCGGCATCCCTTCGCCCTGCGACGTCGAGGTGGAACGCGCTTGGGTCGCTCAGTCTGCCCGCCTCTGGCACGAAGACGCTGCGCCCAACTTCGCCATCGTCGGCGAGCGCCAAGACGGCACAGAGGCGCTGCTCGGTTCCATCGGCGCGAGCCCCGGTCCGGCGCCAGGCGGCGTCGAGATCGGCTACTTCGTCGACGCCGCGGCTCGCTGCCGTGGCCTCGCCACGGCAGCTCTCCAGGCAATCACGTATTGGGCCCTCTCCGACGGGAGCTTTGGCACGTGCGAGCTCTCGATCCATCCTGAGAACGTGGCCTCTCAACACGTTGCACAGCGCGCGGGGTACGAGCCCAGCGGAGAAACCGGCCTCCAGTACGACCACTTGGGGCGCCAGAGCCTCCGCGAGATCTGGCGCTACTCGCACACCGATCGCGGCTGAACCCCGCGGTACTGGCCACCCACTCGCCGGTCGCACAGCACCATGACGATGGGCGGTGATGACCGCAGCGCGACGCTGACTGCCCGCTCGGACGACCCGTGGTCTACGCGCTGGCACGACCTGCCGCCTGACTGCTCGCACGACCTGCGGGGTGACCAATGGGGCGCGATGGTGGGTGGTACAATCCGCGCGCGGGCCGCTAGCTCAGTTGGCAGAGCACCTGACTTTTAATCAGGGTGTCGTAGGTTCGAATCCTACGCGGCCCACCACTTCCGTTT
>CAYMTC010000250.1:0-3496 GCA_964393265.1 uncultured Thermoleophilia bacterium | reverse complement strand
GATAATGAGCGGTGACTGGAGTTCAGACGTGTGCTCTTCCGATCTGCTCCCACGACCGCCGGTAGACTCCGGCGATGGTCTGCTCTCCGCCCTCTGTGATGGTGAACTCCCATCGGTGGGTGCCTCCGGCACCCACCGACTCGCCACTCGTGTCGTCGGGCAGGTACTCGTCAGTGTCGGGGCGCAGGCCGTCGCTGGTCTCGATCTCCCAGGCGTAGCCGGTCGTCGGGTTCTCCGGCAGGGTGAGCACGACAGCGTCGCCGACGCGCCCGCTCACTGTCGTGCCGTCGGAGCTCTGCGTCAGATCGACGCTCTCCGCACCACCGCAACCTGCCGCGCCTGCCATCACTGCCAGAGCAAAGACCAGCGCCGACGCTCCGGCCACAGTGGCCAAGCCCCGTGTCCGCGTGTGTGCGGTCCCTGCGTGCGTCCCGGTATCCCTCATCACTCCTCCTCACTACCTTGAGCGCCACCGACAGCGCTGGTTGTATTCACCCCGCAGGCGCCGTATCATCTGCGGCTTGGGAACCACCTTCCGGTCCCTACTCCCCCCATGTGAGACATGAGTGCATCGCGTTCGCGGTACGACGTCCTCGTTGTCGGCGCCGGCCCAGCTGGCATCTTCGCCGCTTTAGAGCTGGTGCAGCGCGACGGTCTTGACGTACTCATCCTCGAGAAGGGGCCGGACCTTGACAAACGGCTGTGCCCGGCCCGCACCACCGGTGTCTGCGCCGGCTGCCAGCCGTGCGGCATAACCTGTGGGTGGGGCGGTGCTGGCGCCTTCAGCGACGGCAAGCTCACCCTCTCGCCACATGTCGGCGGCTGGCTCAACGACTTCCTCTCAGAACCGGAGCTCATCAAGCTCATCTCCTACGTGGACTCCATCTGGAGAGACTACGGAGCTCCAGAGAAGGTTCACGGCGGCAACACGCGGGCCGCTGAGAAGATACGCCGTGACGCGCTGCTGCACGGCCTCACCCTGGTGGAGACCCGCGTCCGCCACATGGGTACGGAGAGAGCACACGACGTCCTCACCGCCATGCGCACGCGGCTCGAGCCGCACATCACGGTCCTCACCGACACCGCGGCCGCCCGCATCCTCACCGATGCTGACGGTGCGCGCGCCGTGGGCATCGTCTGTGAAGACGGCCGCGAGTACCACGCTGAGGCCGTGATCCTGGCGCCCGGCCGTCAGGGAGCACACTGGCTCGTGGACGAGTGCCGACGACTCGGCCTCACGGTGCACACGAACGCCGTGGACATCGGCGTGCGCGTCGAAGTGCCGGCGGTCGTCATGGAACCGCTCACCAGCGCCCTGTACGAGAGCAAGCTCATCTACTACTCCCGCACGTTCGATGACCAGGTACGCACGTTCTGCATGAACCCCTACGGCGAGGTCACCATCGAGAACTACGGCGACGTCCGTACCGTCAACGGCCACAGCTACGCCTTCCAGCGCACCGAGTACACCGACTTCGCCCTGCTCGTCAGCACGCAGTTCACCGAGCCGTTCGACGACCCTATAGCGTACGGCAAGTCCATCGCCCGTCTGGCCAACCTCCTCGGCGAGGACATCCTCGTGCAGCGTCTGGGAGACCTACAAGCGGGCAGACGTTCTACCCCGCAGCGCATCGAGCGCGGCACCGTCAAGCCGACGCTCAAGGGAGCTACGCCGGGCGACCTGTCGTTCGTGCTCCCGTACCGCTATCTCAAGGACATCCTCGAGATGCTGGAGGCCATGGACGCCCTGGCGCCGGGCGTCAGGAGCCGCGACACGCTGCTGTACGGAGCCGAGGTGAAGTTCTACTCGGCGCGGCCTCAACTCGACGCCGGCCTCCAGACACAGATCGCCGGCCTCTACGCTATCGGCGACGGCGCCGGCGTCACCCGCGGCCTCATACAGGCGAGCGCGGCCGGCGTCCTGGCAGCACGCGCCATCCTCGCGGCTCGCCCGTCCACCGCAGCCACGGCAGGGCGAGCCGCCAAACGGCCGCGCGAGAGTGCAGCCAAACACGGCACGACGAAACACCAAACCGTACGCAGGGCCGGCTGAGCGCCGAGCCGCGCACCGAAAGGGGTCACACATGCCCGCGACAGTCGTCATCGGCGCCCAGTGGGGCGACGAGGGTAAGGGCAAGATCACCGATCTTCTGGCAGCCAAGAGCGACGTGGTCGTCCGCTATCAGGGCGGCAACAACGCCGGTCACACCATCGTCCGCGACGGTGAGACGTTCCAACTGCACCTCATCCCGTCGGGGATCCTCTACCCAGACAAGATCTGCGTCGTGGGCAATGGAGTGGTCATCGACCCGCACATCCTCTTCGGGGAATTGGAGTCACTTCGCAAGCGTGGCATCGCCGTGGAGAACCTCCGCGTCTCGGGCAACGCGCACCTCATCATGCCCTACCACCTCCTGCTCGACGGAGCGTGGGAGAAACAACTCGGCAAGTTCCAGATCGGCACCACACGACGTGGCATCGGCCCGTGCTACATCGACAAGTACGCACGGCTCGGCATCCGCGTACAGGACCTCTTGGATGAAGACATCCTGCGGCGCAAGATCCGCGGCGCGCTGGAGGAGAAGAACTGGCTGCTGGAGCAGCGCTACGGGATAGGCCGCATGGATCCCGAGCAGGTCACTGACGAATACCTCGCCTACCGCGACCGCTTCGAGCCCTTCGTCTGCGACGCCTCGCTGCTCATCAACCGCGCCATCGACGATGGCAAGGAGGTGCTCTTCGAAGGTGCCCAGGGCACGCTCCTGGACGTCGACTTCGGCACCTATCCGTTCGTCACCAGCAGCAACCCCATCGCCGGCGGCGCGTGCGCCGGCGCCGGTGTCGGGCCCACCCGCATCGACCACGTGGTGGGCGTGGCCAAGGCCTACACGACGCGGGTGGGCGAGGGTCCCTTCCCCACGGAGCTGTTCGACGACGCCGGCGACTCCATGTGCGAGGTGGGCCACGAGTTCGGCACCACCACCGGGCGCAAACGCCGCTGCGGTTGGCTCGACCTGGTCGCCCTCAAGTACGCGGTACGTGTCAGCGGCGTGACGCACTTGGCCATCACGAAGCTGGATGTGCTCACCGGCTTCAGCACCATCAAGGTGTGCACGCGCTACCAGACCAACGGCGGTGCTGAAGCGACCGTCCACGACGAGTTCCCTCTTCGCCAGACCGACTTCCACCACGCACAGCCACTGTACGACGAGCTACCCGGATGGTCCCAGGAGATCCGCGACTGCGAGACGTGGTCAGACCTGCCTGCGGCTGCGCGCGACTATGTCCAGTACATCGCCGACTTCACTCGCACGCGCATCAAGTTCATCGCTGTGGGCCCCGGTCGTGATGAGACCATCATCTTGCCGCGCAGCATAGGTCGCGGCGGCGCGGTCTAGCCGCACGCCCGCGCCCCCTGGCGCGGGGGGGCGGGGGGGGGCGCGCGGCCCCGCCCCCGCCCCCAAGCCCGCGGGGGCCCCCGGACCGGGGGGCAAAG
>CAYMTC010000249.1:0-3505 GCA_964393265.1 uncultured Thermoleophilia bacterium | reverse complement strand
GAGAAGAAGGGTGTCCAGGGCGCCGGCGTCGAGATCTCCCAGAGCGCTGTCGAGGCCTGCGTGGCCCGCGGGCTGTCGGTCTTCCACGGTGACCTCGATGAGGGTCTTGCCGACTACGACGATGGCTCCTTCGATATCGTCATTCTCAGTTTCAGCCTGCAGCAGTTGCGCCGTCCCCGGTTGGTGGTCCGCGAGATGGCCAGGGTAGGCCGGCTGGCCATCGTCAGCTTCCCCAACTTCGCCCACTGGTGGAATCGCGTGCAGCTCTTCTTCTTGGGACGCATGCCGATCTCACACGAGATCCCCTACGAGTGGTATGACACGCCCAACATCCACCTCTGTACGGTCCACGATTTCCGTAAACTGTGCCGCCAAGAGGGCTTGCACATCCACCACGAGCTCTTCCTGCGCTCGTTCGAGCGGACGGCGGCCACTCTGCCGTCCCCCAACTGGAGAGCTCGTATCGCCATCGTGGCGGTCAGCCGCGAAGCGCCCGCCGACTGACCGCGTCCCTCGGGTAGCCGGCCCCGAGAGGCACGCGTCTCACGGTGTCGTGGCGGCCGGTGAGGCGGTGTATGCCCGCGTTGAACCGGGTAAGCAATGGCCGGCCGCCGTCTCGTGCGCGCCCACCCTCGAGGCACGCTGTACACCTCGCCGAGGAGGAACATCATGGTTGAGGGCATCGACTGGCTCGGTCACGACGCCTTTCGCATCCGCGGCTCCAAGACCGTGTACATCGATCCGTGGAAGCTGGCACCCGGCGCGCCGCAGGCCGACGTGGTGCTCGTGACACACGACCACTACGACCACTTCAGCCCACCTGACATCAGCGCCATAAGCGGGCCCCATACCGTGGTGGTGGGCCCACCGTCGGTGACGGCGGCACTCGGTGGGTCCGTCATCACCGTGACCGCCGGGGACACCGTCGAGGCGAACGGCGTCAAGGTCACGGCGGTCCCTGCGTACAACGTGAACAAGTTCTCCGAGTCCGGCACGCTCTACCATGAGAAGAGTCCGGGCAACGTCGGCTACGTCTTCGAGCTCGACGGGCGGCGCATCTACCATGCCGGCGACACCGACGTCATCCCCGAGATGGCGCAGATAGACGTGGATGTCGCACTTCTCCCCGTGAGCGGCACGTATGTCATGACCGCGGGAGAAGCCGCGGAGGCGTGCCACATGATCAAGGCTGGCACGGTCATACCCATGCACTACGGTGAGGTGGTCGGCTCCCAGCAAGACGCGGAGCGGCTGCGTCGCATCTGCCGTCACCCGGTCGAGATACTTGAGAAGACCACGTGAGGCGGACGGCGTCAGGACGTCGCCCATGCCGGTGTCGGGGCACGGGCCGACGGCGAGCGGGAAGGATGGCAAGAGCATGAGCGAGCAGCGGGTGCTCAAAGTGGTGCACGCGGTGCCTACAGAGGTCGTCTCCGAGAAGCTCAGCGTGCAGAGGATCGCCGACATCGCCGGCGCCGAGAAGCTGCGCGGTAACGTCTGGACCCTCGACGAGGGGTCGCAGCTACGGCACGCGCACCGGGAGCAGGAGGAGCTCTACCTCGTTCTCGACGGCACGGCACAGATGGAGGTCGATGAGACCACCTACAGGCTTGGGGAACGGGACGCGATCGTGGTGCCTGCCGGATCGGCCCACCAGCTCAGCAACATCGGCTTGGGCCCTCTCACCTATCTCGTCGTGGCGGCGCCGGCCGTGGCCGACGACGTCATCTGCGACTGAAGAGACGCCTATCCACAGAGACAGGCCGCGTGGCACGGGAGGAGGAACGTCGGGATGCTGACAGATGGCGAGAAGGCTCCGCGTGTGGTCGGTACGTCCTACGATGGCACTACCTATGACTTGGGCGTCCCTGGCAAGCGGACGGCTTTATGGTTCTACCCCAAGGCCAATACCGGTGGCTGAACAACGGAGGCCGTTGAGTTCAACGGCTTGCTGGACGACTTCGCCGCGCTGGGCATCCACGTGATCGGAGCCAGCGTGGACAAGCCGACGGCTAATCGCAAGTTCGCCGAGAAGCACGGCTTGCGTATGCCGCTCATCAGCGACACGGACTACTCCGTGGCCACGGCCTTCGGCGTCGCCCGACCTATGGTAGGCGTGGCCAAGCGCACGACGTTTCTCATCGAGCCCGACGGCACCCTGCGGAAGGTGTACACGGGCGTGAAGGCCAAGGGTCACGCCGTAAAGGTCCTCGAAGACTGCCGGGCTATCTGGGGAGTGGGCTAGGGAGGCCTCGACGTGCCGGCCGAGCCGGCACCTTGAGGGTCAGTCGAAGAGAGATGGGGCGGCTGGGTTCTCCCCGCTGGGAGAGGCGGCCGCCCCGTTGCTGTCCGTGTCTGGTCCGGGTGGCTCCTGCGGAGAGGCGGGGGCCAGGGAGGCTGGCTCAGAGGCAGGCGCCGGCTGGACGCCGCCGGCGGGCTCGTCGCCGAGGTAGAGCATGGTGTCCATCATCCTGCTGAAGGATGTCCAGCGGTCGCCTGCGGGCGTGCCGCGCTCCGCTTCATCGAACGCGGCGACACGCGCAGTCATGTCGTCGCAGTAGTGCACGATGATGGCCTCGCGGGTCATGGGGACGGCCGGGCTGCCCTTCTCTCGCTCCCCGTGGTGGGCGACCACGATGTGCAGCAAACGGCCCAGCGTGTCGGCCGGCATCTGGGGCACGTCGTGGGCAAGCTTCTCCACGATGCCCACGCCGATGACGATCTCGCCGAGTAGGCGGCCCGGGTCGGTGAACCCAGGCGCGAACGGGTCAGCGGAGTACGCCACCGTCTTGCCGATGTCGTGCAACAGACCGCCGGCTACGACGAGGTCGCGGTCGACGCCGGGAAGGGCCTCGGCGACGCCGGCGGCCACCTCGGCGACCACGAGCGAGTGCTCGAGGAGGCCGTGCCGGTAGGCGTGGTGGTTGCGGACCGCTGCTGGGACCACGAGGAACGTTGCGCCAGGTTCATCGTCGGCAGCGGTGGCTCGCTCAAGCAGAGCGCGGAGGTGCGGCGAGTGCACCGAGGCCACGAGGCGGCTGAGGCGATCGTGCAGCTGGGCGAGCGGCACGGGAGAGACGGGCACGAGCTCTGCTGCGTCGTACTGACTCTCCTCGAGGATGCTGATCTGCTGTGCCTTGAGCTGTGGGCCGTACTGCGGACTGACCGTGTACTGTCCTACGACCTTGACGACCTTGCCTGCGGCGAGGTGCTCGAGCAGATCGTCGGCAGGGTCCCAGGAGATGGCCTTGACCTCACCAGTGGCGTCTCGCAGCGTCAGCTTGAGGTAGGTCTTGCCGTCTCTGGTCGTGGCGATCTCTCTGCTGCCGCACACGAAGTAGCTGACGACCTTGGTGTCTGGCGTCAGGTCAGCGATGGAGACTCTGGCAGACGGCGGGATAGATGATGCGCGTGACATGATGGGCTGCAGACACTCCTGACGGGCCGACGGTGGACTCTAGGGTACCAAAGACCGCCGACGGATGGTGCGGCTTGGAGCGGGTCG
>CAYMTC010000248.1:0-3512 GCA_964393265.1 uncultured Thermoleophilia bacterium | reverse complement strand
GATAATGAGCGGTGACTGGAGTTCAGACGTGTGCTCTTCCGATCTGAAGACCTGCAGGCGCCGCTCCTCCGGCGGCGTGAGCACGTAGTCCACGACGCCGCTGCCGCCGAAGTTGGCTGGCGGTCGGTCCTCACGTCGCAGCGGGTCGCGGGCGCCCGGTTCGAACAGCGTGGCCACCCTGACACCCAGCGCGCCACAGATGCGCATCAGGGTGGCCACGGAGGCCGATGTGCCATCCCGCTCGAGACGGCTGAGGAAGCTCTTGGTGAGGCCGGTGGCAGCCGCCACCTGCGACAGCGTGAGGCCGCGCGCCTGTCTGGCGCGCCGCAGGCGCGGACCGATGGGCGGCACCTGGGAAGGATGGGCCTCGTGCCCACCCCTACCAGGTGCCGCCCGCTGCCCGCTACTCATGCAGGCGGCTCGGCGGATGTGACGAGCGCGACCAGCTGCTCGCCCCACGACCTGGCTTTGTCCAGCTCACCGTCGCGCAGCGGACCGTAGGTGCCGCCGACCAGGAAGTTGCGCGGCTCTGTGAGCCGACGATAACCGAGCTGCTCCAGCTCCTTCATGATCGTCGGCGACGAGCCGCGCAGCGTCCAGCGCAGGCGCGTCTCGAACGCCGCACACCAGGCGTTGCCCGCGGGCAGCCCCGCCAGCCACGTGCGCAACGGGGGATGTGACAGGTCCGGCGGTGTCGGGGCCTTGCCCGGCTTCTTGCGGATGTCCTCGCGCGCCTTCTCGGTGGGCAGCGCGAAACCCAGGACCGGCGCGCCCGCGACGATCAGGTCGAGACCGGCCACAGCCTCGCCCACCGCTTCCGTAGTGGTCAGCGCAGCGGTCTCATGGCCAAGACCCTCTGCGATGGCCCGCGCCACCGCGGCCGTGTTGCCCCACAGAGACTCGTAGACCACGACTGCTCTCATGCCTGCTCCAGTGCCTCGCTCAGCGGAAGACCTAGCGCTGCGGCCACACCCTCGCCGTACGCTGGGTCGGCCTTGTAGCAGTTGCCGATGTGGCGCAGCTTGACCATCTCGGGAGCATCACCCATGGCACGAGCGGTGTTCCCGAAGAGGGTCTCCTGCTGTGCCGGGCTCATGAGCCGGAACAGCAGGCCCGGCTGAGTATAGTAGTCGTCGTCATCGTCGCGGAAGTCCCAGCGGTCCGCCGCGCCGCTGAGCTCCAGCGGCGGCTCGGCCGTCTCTGGCTGTTCCTGCCACTCGCCGTAGCTGTTGGGCTCATAGCCAAGGGTACTGCCGTAGTTGCCGTCCACGCGCATGGGGCCGTCGCGATGGAAGCTGTGGTAGGGGCAGCGGGGCGCGTTCACCGGGATCTGATGGTGGTTGACTCCCAGGCGGTACCGCTGGGCATCGCCGTAGGAGAACAGCCGGCCCTGCAGCATCCTGTCGGGCGAGAACCCTATACCGGGCACTACATGCGCGGGGTTGAACGCGGCCTGCTCGACGTCGGCGAAGTAGTTCTCGGGGTTGCGGTCCAACTGCAGGACACCCACCTCGATGAGCGGGTACTCCTTGTGGTACCAGACTTTGGTCAGGTCGAAGGGGTCGTACGGCATCTTCTCAGCCTGCGCTTGCGTCATGACCTGGAGGAACATGGTCCACGTGGGGAAGTCACCGCGCTCTATGGCTTCGTAGAGATCGCGTCCGTGGCTCTCGCGATCCTTGCCGATGAGCACCTCCGCCTCTTCATCGGTGAGGTTCTGGATGCCTTGCTGACACACGAGGTGGAACTTGATCCAGCGGCGCACGCCCTGTGCGTCGATCATGCTGAACGTGTGGCTGCCGAAACCGTGCATGTGACGGTAGGAGCGAGGGATACCGCGGTCGCTCATGGTGATGGTGACCTGATGCAGGGCCTCGGGCAGCGACGTCCAGAAGTCCCAGTTGTTCTTGGCGCTCCGCAGGTTGGTGCGTGGGTCGCGCTTGACGGCATGGTTGAGGTCGGGGAACTTGAGTGGGTCGCGCAGGAAGAACACCGGCGTGTTGTTGCCCACCAGGTCCCAGTTCCCCTCTTCGGTATAGAACTTGATGGCGAACCCGCGGATGTCGCGTTCGGCGTCCGCGGCGCCACGTTCGCCCGCCACGGTGCTGAAGCGCACGAAGACCTCTGTCTGCTTGCCGATCTCCGAGAACACCTTGGCCTTGGTGTACTGCGTGATGTCGTGCGTGACCGTGAACGTGCCGAAGGCGCCGGAGCCCTTAGCATGCATACGCCTTTCGGGGATCACTTCACGGTCGAAGTGGGCCAGCTTCTCGAGATACCAGACATCCTGCAGCAGCATGGGCCCGCGCGGCCCGGCGGTGAGGGAGTCCTGGTTGCTTGGTACCGGGGCACCCGCCCTGGTCGTGAGCTTGCGTCTCTCGTCGTCCACGGTCGCTCTCCTCTCGGGACGTGCCGTTTGGCCGTATGAAGGTCGCCGACAACCCGCCGCGGAGTGTCGGCGCTCGACGTCGTGTCGCGCATCACTCTGCCCGGAGGCCCGCCCGGCTGTCAACGAGACGCCCGTTGGGCCGCCTCGGCGGAGCGACGGAGAGCCTCGTTCAGCGCCGCCCTGTCTGTACGAACCGCAGGATGCCGTCCCGGTCCAGACCGGCGATGCCCAGGTCGTCCAGCGTGAGGCCCTCGCCCCAGTAGTCTCGTTGGAGCATGACGCCGAAGATGTCCACCATGCCCCGCGTGATCGGCAGGTCCGTCCCTAGCGCTGCGGCGAGACGCACCATCGGCACGTATGAGTAGATGATGTCCTCGCTGCACACCTGCTCCAGGTAAGCCGCCGTCGCGAACCAATCCGCGTGCGGTGACGAGCGCAGCGCCTCAGCGATGTCCGCGCCCGCGTACCCGTAGGACTGCTTGTCGAAGTCGAACTCGGACTGGTAGACGGTCGAGCCGAGACTGGTAGCGAGTCGCTCCCGTTCGGCATCGTAGGCGGTCACAAGCCGCGCGCCGGGGATCGTGGCGTCCTGGTAGAACTTGCCGCCCATGTAGCGGTCGAAGTAGAGGCCCGCCACAGGGATGGTCAAGGTGACGTGGATGGGCGGATTGCCGGCGCACGCGATGTTCGTGTCGAGGACGGTAGCCGCCAGCTCGTACTGGTCGTAGACGTGCCTGACGACCTCGTGGACAGCCGCGCTGCGCTCGCCGGGGAAGGCAGCCACGTGGAACGAGCGCTTGTAGCGGCCGATGTGGATGGCGTCCCCCCGCGGCTGGCAGATGTACGGCATGATGTTGGACTCGGCGAACGTGACGTCCGGCAGTCGATCGCCGAGTCGCCTTGCCTGTCGCAGCGCTCCCCAGTATCCGGTGTTGAACAGGACGATCTGGCCGGCGTGAAGGTGCGGCACCAGTGAGTCCATGAAGGTGTCGTGGTACATCGCCGGCACCGTCACCATCAGGACATCGGCGCGCGCGGTGGCCGCGGCCGCATCGGAGGTCGCAGCGGCGAGCGGAGCGAAGCCCGTCGTGCCAGCGGTCGTCTCAGAGTCTGGCGTGACCTC
>CAYMTC010000247.1:0-3513 GCA_964393265.1 uncultured Thermoleophilia bacterium | reverse complement strand
GGAGATCATGCGAGCGCTCTGGGAGCGTGTGCCCAAGCCGGGGCTGGCGGAGCGCGTGCTGGGCTCGAGCTACCGTCTGGAAGAAGCCCCTGACTACGCCGCACGGCTCAAGGCGGGTGAGCGGCAGCAGGTACGTCTCTCGGACCCCGACATCGATGCCGACACAGCGCGCGACCTCGTGCAGTGGGGCGAGAAGAGCCTGCTCAGCATCCCTCTCATGTTCTCCGGCAAGTTCCTGGGCGAGCTGATCCTCATCGAGACTGAGCGGGAGCGGGTCTTCACGCCGGCCGAGGTCGAGCTGGCGGAGGCTCTCGGCGAGATAGCCGCCGGCGCCCTGCGCAACGCGCACCTGCACGCTGAGGCGCAGCGCCAGCTGGCCGTGCGCCACGACCTGCTGCAACTCAGCGAGCGGCTGCTGAGCAGTCTCGACGAGCAGCAGGTCCTGGAGAGCATCAGCACCATCCTCCACGACCTGGTCGGCTGCGACTCCATCGAGGTCGGCCTCGTGGATGGCGACGAGGTCGAGATCGTCTTCGCCACGGGCAAGCACGCCGCGCTGGGTGTGGGCTCCCGCTACCCGGTAGGAACAGGGACCACCCGATCCGTCCTAGCCTCCGGCATGCCCGAGTCAGTCGACACCATGCCCGGCGGCCCAAGCGCGGACAGCGTCGGCAAGGGCGACACGGAGGCACGAGCATCCATCATCGCGCCCCTTCGCGGCGGGGCGCAGCGACGACTGCTCCTGATGAGCAAGCTCGGAGGCGCGCGGTTCCGCGAGGAGGACTTAGAGACCGTGCGCCTCTTCGCCAGTCTGGCGTCGGTGGCGCTGGAGAACGCCCGTCTCTACCACGCCGCCGAGCAGATGGCCATCAGCGACGGCCTCACCGGGCTCTACAACCATCGCCACTTCTACGAACGGCTGGACCTCGAGATCGCGCGCGCCCGCCGCAGCGAGAGCCCGTTAGCACTGCTCATGATCGACCTCGACGACTTCAAGCAGCTCAACGACGAGCATGGCCACCTGGCGGGCGACGAGGTCCTCCGCATGGTAGGCCGCGTGTTGAACGCCTGCACACGCTACGGGGTGGACCTCGCCGCACGATATGGCGGCGAGGAGTTCGCCGTGTTCCTGCCGGGCGCGTGCCTGGACAGCGCCGCCAGCAGCGCCCTGCGCGTCGCCGAGCGCATCCGCGCCGCCATCGCGGCTGAGATCCTCGACGTGCCTACCGACGAAGGCCTCCTGCGCTTGTCAGTGACCGTCAGCGTGGGCGTAGCCGTCTTCCCCACGACCGCGTCGACCATGGGGCAGCTCGTAGCGCAGGCCGACGCCGCTCTCTACGTCGCTAAGCATCGCGGCAAGAACCGGGTCGAGGCATCCCGCTTGCGCGCCGGCGACGCATAGACTCCCTCGCCGTCAAACGACCGCGAATCGCGGTACACTGGACCCCGCTCGCGGAGGGGTGGCAGAGCGGTTGAATGCAGCGGTCTTGAAAACCGCCAGGCCCGGTTGACGGGTCTCGTGGGTTCGAATCCCACCCCCTCCGCCATGTGCCATGAACGTCCGCCGATCCCACCGCTGCCCCACTGCCCCGATGCCACCCGCTCCGACTACTCGCTGAGTGGGGCGAGGCAGACGCCGTGCAGACGGCGCCCATGGCGCCGTACCCGTGCAGACCGTACCCGTGCAGACCGTACCCGTGCAGGCCGTACGTATGAGGGATATCATGCGCACCAAGACGTTGGCGTCGTTACAGATAGCTGCTCTGTGCCGTACTTGCAGCTGTCTGTCCTCTGCCGACGTTGCCGGTCACTGCCGGCCGCCGGGTCATCCGGATCGTCCGTTGTACCATCGATCGCGGCAAGGGAGCTTCAGGTGCGACACCAGGTCCTGCGACACCAGGCCCAGCGACACCACGCGCAGCGTCATGAGGCCCAGCGACGCCACGCGCTGGACCATCCTGTGACCCGACGTCCCGCAACAAGCCGCACGGCACGATGGGCGGCTGGCTGGGCAGCTTTCTTCGTAGCGGCGCTGTGCGCCGCCACACTCTGGCTGCCCGCCACTCCGGCGCAGGCGCTGGTGCGCCACGTCTCCTCGGAGTACCTCATGGACAGCGCCCACACGGTGGTCGTGGCCACCGCGCAGCAGGTACAAGCCCGCGCCGCGCGGCCAGACGAGGCCGTCGGCGTGCCGGTGGTCACAGACGTGCAGCTCACGGTGCACAGCATCCTCAAGGGCAGCGCCGGCGCCAACCTCCTGCTCACCGTGCCCGGCGGCACCCTGGGGGCGCTGTCACTTACCAACCCGGATGCGCCCAGCTTCACCGAGGGCGGCACCTATGTCGTCTTCCTCAACGCCGAGCGCGATGTGGTCGCCTGGCGACAGGGACAGCCACGGGTCGTCGGCGACCAAGTGCCCGCGCTGGACCGTTCGCTCGCCCAGTTGAAGACACGTGCCGAACGCCTCACGGGCACGCGCATCCGTGAACTCTCGCCCGTGCCGGCAGCGCCGGCCGGCGGCGTGCTGCTGCGGCGAGCCGCTTCATCCACAACAGCCACAAGAGACGGTGACACTGCTAGCGATGAGGCCGCCACGCGCGACGGCGTGGCCACACGCGCCCTCCCCACCATCACGTCGATCACTCCTAGCACAGGCTCAGCCGGCACCAACACACTGGTCACCCTCACTGGCAGCGGCTTCGGCAGCAGCCCCGGCAAGGTCGGCGGCGTAGGTTTCTTCTACGATCCGAGTTCCGCTTACTGCATCGGCGCGCCGATCGTGTCGTGGTCGTCCTCCAGCATCCGCTGTCGTGTGCCGACCGGTCTCATCGAGGGTTACCCCGCCTCGGCCGCCAGCGGCCCGGTGTGCGTGTGGACTAGCACCGAAGCTAGGTCCAACGACGTGCAGTTCTCCGTCACCTTCGGCTACGGCGGCATCCAGTGGCCACAGCCGCCGGTGCACTATCGCATCAACCCCGCCGGCGCCGGCATCAGCTCCGGCATCGTCGCAACACTCGTACAGAACGCGGCGACCACGTGGAACGACGCCGCGCCGATCCTCTCACCACCCGGCACCACCTTCTCGTTCACCTACGACGGCCCCTGCAGCACCACCACGCTGAACGTCCGCGATGGGCGCAACGACCTCTTCTGGGGCCCCATCAGTGATGACACCACCATCGCTGAGGCCTGGACGCGCTCGGTAGGCCGAGCCATCCTCGAGACTGACATCAAATTCAACACGAGCCTGCCCAAGTCGGGCGGCGGCACCTATACCTGGGACGACGGCACAGGCGATACGCTGGACACCCAGGGCATCGCCCTTCATGAACTCGGGCACTGGCTGAACCTCCGTGACCTCTACGGAGACGCTGATGCCGACAAGGTCATGTACGGCTACGGCGGTGCGGGCGAGGCAGTCAAGGTCCTCTCTGGCGGAGACAGGGCTGGCATCCAGTGGGTCTACAGATCGGAAGAGCACACGTCTGAACTCCAGTCACGAGATTCCATCTC
>CAYMTC010000246.1:0-3545 GCA_964393265.1 uncultured Thermoleophilia bacterium | reverse complement strand
CGGGGCCGCATCCGCGGCCCCGCCCCATTATTGGGCCATACGTCTGGCCACACGTCCGGGGTGTCCACGCCAGGTCGCTTGAGCATGACCGTCTAGGCCAGTAGCATCACACGGTCAGTCCTTCCCATCTCACGGGGCACACGTGCAGATACTCTCGCAACCCATACAGCGTGTGGCCGGCACCGACCGCTACATGGTGCCGCAGTCGGTGCTGATCAGAGCGGTCGCGTACTTCATCGACTCCATGCTGTTCGCGCTGGTCTTCGCGCCGATCTACGTGACGTGGCGAGGCGACCCCGAACAGATGCTCAGCGGCTCCGCCTACTCCATGGACGTGTTGATCATGGTGGGGGCTACGTCTGTGTACTTCTTCCTCTGGGAGGGCGCTGTCGGCTGGACCCCCGGCAAGAGATTGCTGCAGATGCGCGTGGTCCAGGCAGACGGGTCGCGCTGCGGGTGGCTGGCTGCACTGATACGGAACGTCATACGGCCGCTCGACATGTTCCCCTTCGGGCTCATCGGTGCAGTGTCCATAGCGGCAGGGTTCAATCGGCAGCGGGTGGGCGACCGCGCCGCGCATACCATGGTGGTGCGTGAGCTGCCGTTGCCGATGGTGCCGCCGCCGTACGTACCCGCAGACAGAGAGAGTCGGCGCTGCCCCCGCTGCGGCCTGCTCACCGACGCAGACAAGAAGACCTGTCCGCGCTGCGGCTACGACATGGACAAGCCACTGCCGTGGCCGTTTGGGCCTGCACCGGGCGCGTCCCGCGGTCCCGCCGCCGGTCCGGGCTGGCCGGGTCAGGGTGCGCAGGACGAGGGCACGCATGGTGAGCCGGACGAGGGCGCGCATGGTGCGCAGGGTGGCGACTCGTGCGCGCCCGTGGAGGGTGACGAGAGCGGTCGGGTGGCGCAGCAGGACAGCGATCGCGCAGCGGGCGAAGAGGGCGCGGCGGCGGGCGAGGCCGAGGCCGAGGACGATGGCCGTGCCCGCAGCGGCGAGCAGTTCCTCGACCTGGAGCCGGGCGAGATGGAACTCGACGAGGTCGAGTACCCGCCGCCCGGCCAGGGGCCCGGAGGGCGCGCTGCGCCGGAGGGACATCCCTCGCGTAGCGGCCATACCGCGCGCGCGGGCTCAGTCTCACAGGGCAAGGCGCCACGTCGTCCCACTATGGCGGGCCACTACGCGCCCGAGCTGTTCTCCGACGACGACGATACGCGGCTGCTGGCGGCCCGCGAGGTACTGCTGGACGGTGATCGTCACCAGGTGCGCGAGCTGGCATCTGTGGCTCAGACGTGGGAGCATGCAGACAAGCAATTCGTCACGGCCATATCCCGTACGCTAGACGGCTGGCGGCCGGTCGTGGTGCTCGAGGCCCTACGCAATGATGCGGACGACGGGATCGCGGCGGCCGCTAAGGAGGGCCTTGCCACTGTCAACGAGCGTACGCGCAAGCTGGACGAGGAACGCCGTGAGTACGGCGAACCACGCGACGGCGAGCGGGCACCGGCGGCCGACGACGACGCCGTCGAGGACAGCGCCGCCGACAACGAGGCCGATGACGACAAGGGAACACCGGGCGCATAGCTCAGTTGGTTAGAGCAGCCGACTCATAATCGGCCGGTCGCAGGTTCGAGTCCTGCTGCGCCCACCAAGACCGCGTTACTCGACCGTCCACTCAAGGAGACAGTCGCACGCTCTAGACGGGGGGCGACGCCCTGGCCTCGTGGATGCTCAGCCGCGAGCCCTCTGGATGGGTGCAGCGGAGGGCGCATTGCTGGGATGATGTGGCACAGCCAGGTCGCCGCAGCGGGGAAGGCTACGGCAAGAGCGACTGGTAGACCGTCTCGTACCGCCGCGAGTTCCTGCGGGATGTGACGTTACTGACGAACGTGAACAACGGATTGCGTCTGGCAGCGACCCTCTTGACCAGCCGGCCGAGTATGTTCGGGGTGGAGTAGAAGGCGCGGTTGCACTCCTTCATCTCCTGGATGATCTGGCTTAGCTCGAGGTGCTGGTAGCGTGCCACCGGGTAGGTCAGCGTGTAGTACTTCCAGTCCTGAGGAAAGTCGTTCAAGCGGATCCTGTCCTGCGCGCTGAACTGCTTCCAGAGCTGGGTGCCCGGGAGAGGCGTGAGGAAAAGCACGTTCATGTTGTCCACTCCGTACTGGCACGCAGCATCGGCGATGAGTCTGCCTACTCCCGGCCTGTCAGACTCCAGACCCATGATGAAGGAGCCGACCACCATGATGCCGTGGCGGCGTATGCGGGCTACCGAGGCAGGGATATCGCGCTCGGCCAGCATGCTCGCCTTTCTCCCCAACTCGACAGCGTCTCCCGGCGCCACTGACTCGAAGCCGATGAACAGTCCAATACAGCCCGACTCCTTCGCTAGACTCAGCAGCTCGGGGTCGTCTGCGATGTTGATGGTGGTCTGACCGATCCAGGACTTGCCTGTGTCGGCCTCGATCAGTGCCCGACACAGCTCCTTGGCGCGTTCGACATGCTGCGGCGCGCGGCCGATGAGGTTGTCATCGACGATGAGCACACGGTCCTGGGGCATGGAGACGAACTCCTTGACGACTTCGGAGACCGGACGCTGGCGATAACGTGCGCCGTTGAACTGGGTGACGCTGCAGAAGCTGCAGTTGAGGGAGCAACCTCGCGTGGTCTGGATGGAGCCGAACGGGTACCCGTCGGCGAGCAGGTCATGCCGGGCCGGGACGATCTGCTCCATCGCGGCGTGACCACCGGTGTAGATCGCCTGCAGCGATCCTCTTTCGACGTCTGCCAGGACGTCGGCCCATACGGCCTCGGCCTCGCCGGTGACGACGGCATCAACATACTGGCTGGCTTCTGGTTGGCACATGGTCGCGTGGATGCCGCCCATCACCACAGGGACGCCCTGGTCACGAAAGGCGCCGGCGATCTCGTAGGCCCTGCACGCCTGCGAGGTGAATGCGGTGATGCCGACGACATCTGGCCGTGGCAGCGCGTCGAAGTCGATGGGCCCGAGGTTCTCGTCGAGAACACGGAACTCCCAATCGGGCGGGGTGAGGCCTGCGATGACCAGGAGGCTGAGAGGCTTCCAGAGGCGGAAACGGTTCCAGTGCCCCCTGCGTTGATGGAAGGTGCTGATGAGCGAGTTGCATGGATTGACGAGGTACAAAAGCATGACGACTCCGGACGCGGATGATCGGACTTATGCAGGACGACAACCGGAGTACGGGTCGGAATCGAGTCGGCCGGCGCCTGAAGTGGATGCCAGTGAAATGTGCACTCCACTTTATCACGTTGCCGCCGTACGTCGACGGCGTTCTTGACAAGTACGCAATTCGTATAGTATTCATTGACCATGCGGTGCGCGCGTTTCATCAGCCTCTTCAAGCGCCCGGCGCTGTCTCGAAAGCGCTAGGGCGCTCGCGGCTGCCTGCGCTCGCGGCGAGCGCCCCTCTTCCACCCTCATCCACTTCACACTGAGAGGTCTCACCGTGTCCGCAGATCGGAAGAGCGTCGTGTAGGGAAAGAGTGTAGGATAGGGTGTAGA
>CAYMTC010000245.1:0-3564 GCA_964393265.1 uncultured Thermoleophilia bacterium | reverse complement strand
CTGACGCTCGCGCCTCCTCCTCCAGCTCCGGCAGGCGCCGGGAACGCAGATCCCTGAGCAGTTCGGTGCCGGCGGCGATGTAGAGGTCGAGTTGGTCCAGATAGTCGAGGTTCAACTCGTACATCTTCTCAAGCAGCGTGATGTCCTTCAGAAGCTCCATGCGGGCCCTCTCGAGCGCGGTGAGGATGCGCTCGAGGTTCGCCGAGACCTTCTCATAGCGCGCCACGAAGCGTCCGAAGCTGTCCAGGAACCGACCTACCAGCGGCAGCTTGCGCAGTGCCGAGTCACCGCCGCCCAGCGAGCCCACATCGAGCTCCTTGACCTGGGTGACCAACGCAGCCAGAGCGTCTCCGACGTAGCCGGCGTCCTTGTTGCGGAGGTCGGCCAAGAGCGAGTCGGCGAAGCCGGCGATACGGTCCTGGGCCGGAAGCCCAAACTGCAGAGCCTCTTGTGGGTCGCCTATGTCGACGCTGGCCATGATGCGGTCGGCCTCCGCGCGTCGCTCCGGCGTCAGCATGTCGTACAAAGCGACGCCCCGCTGCGACTGGGCTACGTCTTGCCCCGGGCCCTGCGGTGAAGCCCCCTGCGGCGTGGACTTGGCATGCATACCCGTCTCCTCGCTGGGCTGCTGGCGGCCGTCGCTAGGGGTGCACAGCCGCTGACGTCTCTGCGATGATACCCGGCACGTCGCGGCACGACCAGGGTGCCGCGTGAACCGCGCCTAGAGCGCTGTCCACGGCACGGCAAGGCAGCTGCGCGTGCAGCGCCGGGCAGCTGCTCAGCCCCACGCGGCCGAGAGCCTGCGCAGCTCGGCCGCGACGTCCTTATGAGCAAGCACGACCAGGCGCTCGACTGCACGCGTAGCGCCGACGTAGAGCAGGGCCCTCACGGTCTCGTCAAGACGCGTGACGTCGGTGATCACGACGACGCGCGCCTCCAGACCCTTGAACCGATGGATCGTCGCGCAGCGCGCGTGGCCGGTGGGATTCTCGACGGCCGCGCGCACAGACTCAGTATCGAACTCGGCCGAGTACTGTGCGACGCGCTCCAAGCGCTGCGACCAGCGCTCTGCCGGCAGTAGCGCGACGGCGCTACGCTCATCTGCCACCGTACTGAGCACGGCCATGTCGGCCCAGGCGAACCCCTCGTCGTGCAGGGAGTCGAGGCACCCTGCCAGCAGGTCCTGCTGCGCGGCCGGTTCCCGGAACGCGTGGATCTGCGGGGGGACATCGTCGCTCTTGCGCAACACGCGACAGTACGTAGGGTCTACCCCGACGCAGGCGCAAGCCAACTGCGCCACACTCAGCGTGTTGCGACAGTTCACACGCAGTCCGTGGACCGGGTAGCGCCCATCCGGATCGATCTCGTCGAGCGTCAGCTGCCCGTGCTGCGGATAGATGCGCTGGAACTCGAAGTCACCGAACACCCGCCAGCGACCGTCCTGCAGGCCGCCGCGCAGTGACAGGTCAAGGAAGTCGAGGTAGCTACGCCGGAGAAGGTCCTGCGCCTCGTCGATGATGATCTCATCGTAGATCCGCGACTCGCCGGAGCTCTCCTGCTCCTTGAGGAGGCACTCACAAGCCAGCTCCGGCAGGCGCTCCAGCCAGAATCGACTGTCCGTGTCGCTGTCCTCTGGCGTGACTTGGGCAAGGTAGAGCATCTGCTCGTGGAGGGTGCGCACGATGAGGCCTGGGCCGCTGCCGTCGCAGGCCGAAAGAAGCCCCCCCGTGGGTGCTCTGCAGCGCGCAGGCGCCGCCCACACCGCTGCTCAGCGGGTCCAGCAGGCCCATCGGACGCAGCTCGGCCGTCTGGTCGGCGAGCCACAGGCGCAGCGGGATGTTGAAGCACAGCAGCAGCACACGCCGGCCGGCGGCGACGCTGCGGCGCGCCGCCTCGATCGCCAGCAGCGTCTTGCCAGTGCCCGCTGGCCCGTCGAAGATGACCCGCGGGTTCCGTGCCATGCTGTCCAGGGCGCTGAACTGCTCCTCTGTGTAGCGACGTACCTCTTCCTCGATGCGCTGTCCGCGGGAGCGCGGGCTCTCGAAGAATTCGAAGTCGGGGCGCAGCGCTCGGACGATCTCCTCGCACTGCGGGCTCGTCGGCTCGCCGGCATCGGGGTCGAAGCCGGCGACGCGCCGTGCCTGCATGCGGCGCCGTCCGTTCACGAGCACACCCGCCAGGAGATCCGCCAGCGGGCGTCCCCGCAACGCGCGGCGGTCGATGACCTGCCATGAGTGCCACTCCTCGCTGTCTTCGGAGAAGTCGAGGAAGGGGAAACACACCGCCGACCAGAACGGCACTCCGGCCAGGTGCAGCCGACCGCGGACCAAGCGGTCGCGCACGCTGTGCAGAGCCTCCGACGCTTGCTTGAACGGTCCGCGGTGGTCGGTACGAGCCGACGGCCCGTCGCCGTACACCCAGACCCCTTGACGCCGGGCCACGTGCAAGATTCCCTTGACCTCGAGCACCAGCACGCCAAGCCCCGGAGCCACGACCAAGAAGTCGACCTCGCCGGCCATGCGTCGGTGATGGTCGGCCACGTCGAGCGAGTGCAGGACTGTCCACCCAGAGGTGTCGATTCCCGCGGCGCCGGGCGCGCCATGACTGTTGCCGTCCGGGTGCGCTAGCGCCTCGAAGACAGCCTGTTCGCCGCGGTTCACGTCCGCGCCCATAGCCGGAGGTATGAACCTCACGCCTGCGCTCCCCGCGGCCGTCGGCCACCGCCCCCGTGCATGGGCTTGCGCCGCTCCCGCTCACGGTCCATGCGCGGACCGCCGCCGGGCCGTCCGTAGAGCAAGTGGTAGCCCAGCGTGTACCCGCGGCGCTCGTAGAACCGCTGCGCTCCGGGGTTCACAGAGTCGACCCCGATATACAGATCGGTGACGCCCAGCATCTGCAGACGCTGCTCGACCGCATCCATGAGCGCCGTGCCGATGCCGCGACGGCGCCACTGAGGATGCACCACCAACGTCTGGAGCTCTGCGAAGCGTTCGTCCGTGTACCACACCTCTTCATCACGGTCGCCACGCACCAAAGCGAAGCCCACCCATGGCGCCGATCCGTCGCTCGACATGCGTGCAGCCAACAGGAAGGAGCTCTCGTCCTGCTGCAACCACTCCAGACAGTGCGCTCGGAAGATGGGCCAGGAGTCGTCGTGCGGGCGGATGGCCACCTCGCTGCCGCAGTCCACCAGATGCTCCAAGAGGCATCGCCACAACAGCTCCAGCGACTCGATCCCATCGGCCGCAAGATCGACGATCGCCACATCGCCTGCGCCCCCTCGCTGCTGCGCGCCTTTGGCCACGCCAGCAGTGCCCTGCGGCTGACTGCCCGCGCCGTGAGGCTCTCGTGTGCCCCAGCCGTGTGCTCCATACGACAAGTGCTCGTCCACGGCGCACATCATGACCAGAGTGCGCCTCGTGACACAACCCCGCCCTCCGAGTGTGACACGCGGCGAGGCGAACACATGTTCCGTCCGACCCGGGCGCTATCATGGACCTGTCGCGACGGTCAGCCGGAGGCATCGGCCGCACACCTCTCCGGCAGGCCGGGTCGACAGGATCG